>JANNZE010000033.1:0-3843 GCA_031410455.1 Chitinophagaceae bacterium
TTCCGATTGCAAAAATACAGGTATGTACGGCAACAGTATTTACAGAGAAAAAACTATTAACAGCACTCGGACTAAAAAATAATATTCCGTCATATTCTTTAATGATCTTCCTTGGAATTTCTACTGTATGGTATACGATAACCGGCGTAACATCTATGCCGGCTTCCTGTAACATTTCCGGAAGTTCTTTACGGTGAATGTCGCCACAGAAAAATATCAGTTCTTCTGTAAAACCATCATCAATGATCAGTTCAGCCAGGGCCACAGCATTATCCGCTGTACCGGCAATAGAAGATTCTCCGAAATATTTTTCCACAAGTTCTTTGGTGGTATAACCTATGCAATAGATTTTCCACCGAACCACATCCCCGTTTACAAAATCGTTCACTGCTTCCACCGCATTCATGCTGGTAAAAACGATTGTAGTTTCCAGCAACATGGTATTTTCCACTTCCTGCTGAAGTTCTACAGATTCAACCGGTTCTGTTTTTATAAAAGGGATGCTGTGGATTTTGATATGATGACGGGCAGCAAGTTCAGCCAGTTCCTCTTCAACGGGCCGCGTACATAATATATCTATGATATTGCTCAATGAATAGTTGCAGCTATTTCCCTGCCGCCATTTTCTAAAAGCTGGTGAGCGGTTGTTATGCCTGCATTATGGAAATCTTTGCGGGCAACATATTTTTCTATTTCCACTTTTTCTTTTCCGTCAACAGTGAGTATGTTTCCGTGAAAGAAAATATCATCGCCATCAAATTGTGCCAGTGCACTAATCGGGGTGGAACATCCGCCCAGCAATGCCCGTAAAAAATCCCTTTCCATTTTTGTACATGTAGCGGTGCGTTCATCATTCAACAATTGTAATGCATCCATGATCCAATTATCATCCGGCCGGCAAACTACCATGATAGCACCTTGCGCCGGGGCCGGTAACATCCAGGATATTTCCAAAGCATTTTTCGGACGAAGTGCAATTCTTTCCAGGCCCGCTGCAGCCAAGATGGCACCATGCCAGTTGCTGTCGCTCAGTTTCTGTAAACGTGTATTTACATTCCCGCGAAGATTCACGAGTGAATGATTCGGGAAACGATTCAGCCATTGCGCTTTTCTGCGGATACTGCTCGTACCTATTTCAGCAATTGAAAAAACGTTTGCTTCTTCTTCATTTACATTTTCAAGCGCAAAGTCAACGATATCGGAAGAAGCCGTATTTTTTAGTGACGGATGCGGAACAAACAGGTCATGATAATTCGCACGTTTTAAAACAGCGCCCTGGCTGATTCCGGCGGGAATTTGTGTAGGAACATCTTTCATTGAATGTACCGCAATATCGATCCGTCCATTCAATAAAGCGATGTCTAGCGATTTGGTAAAAATTCCCTGCACGCCCATTTCATACAATGGCGTCTGAAGATCGATATCGCCTTCACTTTTGATATATACCAATTCTGATAACAACCCTTCTTCACGAAGCAATTCCTGAACATGTGTGGCCTGCCATACGGCAAGTTCACTCTCACGGGTTCCTATTCTTATAATGGAAGGCTGATTCACTAGTTGGATGAAGGAGATATAAAATCGTTAATGGCCTGGATGTAATGGCATCCACGCTGGTTAGCAACTTTCATTTTTACGGCCATTCCGTTGATCACTTTCTGAATTCTTTCTTCAGAATTTTTACCGGTGACAGATGAAACGGAAAAACAAATATGAGAATCGAAAATATTATCGTCTTGTAAAGTGAGCAGCTTTTTCTTTACCGCTTTCAGAATCGGAACATGCTGACGCATTTCGTACCAGTCCAGGAATGCCAGCACATGCTCATGAATGATGGCTTTCGCCTTTGGAATTTCAGAAGCACGTTTGGCCAGCGTTTCATCTTTGATCTTACTCAGTTCATCCACTCCAACCAGATCCACTTCATTAAGATCTTTTACAGATTCGGCCACATTGCATGGAATCGAAAGATCGATCACCAAACGTGGTTTTTTGTCTGCGAACTGGTAAGGCTGCACAACAGGAGTTGAAGCATGCGTGGCCACCAGTATGATGTCTGCCTTGTTTACCTCTGTATCCAGTGAAGACCATGATGCTGATTGAATACCATGTTCTTTAGCGAGTAAAACTGCTTTCTCTTCTGTTCTGTTGATAAGCGTGATGGTATTTCCCGGCAGGTAATCTATCAGGTTCTTACAGGTATTGCTTCCGAATTTGCCGGTACCGATCAATAAAATATTTTTATTTCGTGCATCGCAGAAATTACGGATGAACTGAACTGCCGCAAAGGAAACAGAAACAGTACCGCCACTCAATTCAGTAGTTGTTCTGATTTTTTTGGAAGACTGTAAAACATCATTCACCAGTCGTTCTAAAAAAGTATTTATTTTCTGATGTCTTTTAGAAATCTTAACAGCTTCTTTCAACTGGCCAATGATCTCATAATCTCCGAGGATCTGCGAATCCAGCCCTGCTGCCACTTCAAATAAATGTTCAATGGCCTTATCGCCGGATTTGATATATGCTGATTGTAAGAAATCCTGTAGGGATCCTTTTGTTTCTGTGCAGAGCAAAGCCGCTAATTGTTCATGATTTTCCGCGAAACCATAAATTTCTGTGCGGTTGCAGGTAGATAAAATGTAAAATTCATGTATACCAAAGCTGGCCGAGCGTTCTATGATGTTTTCGTACTGAGATTCATTGATAGCATACGAGCCTCTCACAGAAGCATCAGATTTTTTATAATTGATGCCGATGATAAAGAAAAATGATAATTTTTTTAGATGCTCCTGCTGCATTGCTTTACTTCTGATCTATTAGACCACAAAATTATGTACACCCTTCCCTGTATGCTAATTTTCATGTCATTGCATTGTCATTTTCATTACTGACTTTAATCATCTGCAAACCTGACGTGGATTAGTAAGGAATAAATTAAACAAAAAAGAAAAATGTTTTGCCGCTACTGGCAGTGTGCGTATTACATTTGCAAAATGAGTAAGAAGAAAGGCATTCTCTTGATGAATCTTGGATCGCCGGATACCACTTCGGTAAAAGATGTAAAGACCTATCTAAATGAATTTCTGATGGATGAAAGGGTGATCGATATTCCTTATCTGCCAAGGCTTCTTTTAGTGAAAGGAATTGTTGTTCCTTTTCGTGCGCCTAAATCGGCGGAAGCTTATAAAACCATCTGGACAGAGAAAGGTTCTCCCCTCGTTGAACTTACAAGGCAATTACAATCGGGTATACAGAAAAATTTCGATGAACCCGTGGAGATCGCCATGCGCTATGGTAATCCAACACCGGAAGCCGCTTTTGCAAAATTGATGGAAAGAGAACCAGGACTCGAAGAAGTGATTGCCGTTCCTTTATATCCGCATTATGCCATGTCGAGTTATGAAACAGCCGTAGAACATGCAAAAGAAACGCATCGCAAAAACAACTATCCTTTCACATTAAAATTTGTACCACCTTATTACAACGACGAGCGATATATTTCAGCACTGGCAGAAAGTATGCGTCCCTACCTCACCAAACCGCACGACCATATTTTATTCAGTTACCATGGTGTGCCGGGCAGGCATATCCGTAAAAGTGATGTTACAAAATGTCATTGTTTAAAAGTGGACAATTGCTGTGAAGTCCCTTCTCCTGCGCACGAATTCTGTTACCGCCACCAGTGTTTTACCACCACAAAACTGGTTACCCAAAAACTGGGGATCGATCCTTCTAAATACAGCATCTCCTTTCAAAGCCGTCTGGGTAAAGGATGGCTGCAGCCATTCACGGATAAAAGACTGGAAGAAATGCCAGGTGAAGGCATCAAAAATTTATTGATAC
>JANNZE010000034.1:0-2402 GCA_031410455.1 Chitinophagaceae bacterium
TGAATGGGACCAGATGAGTGGCGGAATGGGCAGTACTTTCAGTGGTTCTTCCTCAACTGCAGGTGATTTTGGTATGCAGGTCTTCTTCAGATCCGAAGGTGATCTTCGCGTTCGTTTGGTGGAACCGAATTCTCCGGCTGGAATGGCTAATATACACCGCGGCTGGAAAGTAAAGCAGATTAATGGCAATTCCGGAATAACAACGGCCAATGCAAATTTTATAATTGAGAATGTATATAACGCCAATACGGCAAACTTTATATTTGAAAAACCTGATGGAACTAATGTTCCTATTTTTTTAACCGCCGCACATTATCCGGAGAAGCCTGTGTATTTAGACACAGTATATACGTTGAACGGAAGACGGATCGCCTACCTTGTTTTTAATTCGTTTTTAGGAAACACGTCTCAAATTGAATCACAGTTTTCCACAGTTTTCAGCAGATTCGCTTCACAGAATGTTACAGATATAATTGTAGATCTCCGGTATAATGGCGGTGGTTATGTTTCTTTGCAGGAAAGCCTTGCCAACTATCTTATTCCCAACCAGGCAAGCGGTCAGCTGATGATGAAACAGATCTTTAATACAGCTCATTCATCCAGTAACAACTCCACCAGTTTCCGAAAAGCAGGCAGCGTTAATCTGAACAGTATTTATTTTATTGTGGGAAGAGGAACGGCATCTGCCAGTGAATTGCTGATCAATAATCTAAAACCCTATATGAATGTGAAACTCATTGGTGCAACGGCGACACACGGCAAGCCCGTTGGATTTTTTCCGGTACCCTTAGGCGATTGGTATTTGTTTCCCGTGTCTTTTAAAACAGTAAATAAAAACGGGGAAGGAAATTATTACAATGGCATTCCTGTTGATGCACAGATAGCCGATGGGCTGGACAAAGACTGGGGTGATGTAAATGAATCCAGCCTGGCAAGTGCGATCCGCAATATAACAACGGGAACGTATTTACGGGATGCCGCATATATTGAACCTGCAGCAGTAGCGGAAGGAAATGAAAAGCTGGAAATGCAGTCTGTAAAAGTGACGGTAGACGCTCGTAAATTTTAACGATGTACATAAATTATACAAGCCGTAATGATGTTCATTGCGGCTTTTTTGTTTGATTCAGAAACCACAGACATTGATCTACGTTTACCTGCAAAATTGTTTTTTCAAAAGTTTGTATTTGCTTCATGCTGTGCCAAAAACATATTTTAATATTTTTTGTAGCAACGTGGCATACTTTTCTTATATAAAAAGAAAACGATCATTATGAAAACATCACGCAATGAGAACAACAAACAAAGCAAACAGGGTTTTACCAATAAACCCAGGCCAGAGATCAGAGATAACCTTGACAGCCGTAAGCATGAAGAGCAGGATAATAAAGGTGATGACACAACTCATACTATAAAAGAAACCAAGGTCAATCACCTTAAACAAAAGTCATCCCGGAGTTGATTTACGTTGTACGGTACGAAATATAAAACTTATGAAGACCAAAACATATGTACGGCCACTTACCAATATCATGATCAACAAACTGGCTGAATGCTGGAAAAGTCAGAAAGAAAATAATAAACCCTGTTCACCGAGGCATTTCAGTACTTCTTTGCCGGGTTTATACAAACGAAAATTTGTTGACGTACGGGAAACGGCTGTTAATGGAAAAGAAATGATGTGCGTATATGTTACGCCACTTGGAGTTGAATACCTGCAATCGCTGAATCTTGCCTGAGTTTAATTTTAAAACAAAAATATAAACTCAGCATTTATGTAAATTCGTGGTATGCCTTTCCAGAAACTGCGAACATTTACCAAAACCGTACTGATCATCATCAATCTGCTGATGTCTTTTGGATTGATTCTGGGATGTTATGGGAAATATGTGAATTCCGACAAACTCTGGTTCACTGGTTTGTTTACACTCGCAGCATTTTATTTTTTACTTTTCATTCTTGCCTTTTTCTTCTTCTGGATTTTTGCAAAGCCACTGATTTCGATGATTTCCATAGCAACGGTACTGTTGTGCTGGCAACCCCTTAAACATTTGGTGCAATTGCGTTTAACACCCGATTTTGTGCAGCTTAAACATCCATCCAATATCCGCGTTATGAGCTGGAATGTAGAGCATTTTGATATACTCGAACATAAAACCCATCCGGAAAGAAAACAGGAAATGATCGACATGATAAACGCCTACCAGCCTGATGTAGCGTGCTTCCAGGAAGTGGTGGCCGGTGAAAAACCAAAGGCCATCAATAACCTGCAGCTGTTGATGAATCAATTGGGTTTTGCCTATTATCATTACAGCTATAATCCAAAACTGGATTTTGATGAGAACCATCATTTCGGCATTATCATTTTCAGCAGGCTCCCGATCGTAAAAAAATCAACTGTA
>JANNZE010000035.1:0-10707 GCA_031410455.1 Chitinophagaceae bacterium
GCGTTCAGATCAGCTCCATTACCTGTGAGATGCGTGGCAAAAGTGTGCCTCAGCACATGCGGACTTTTCTTATCAATAGTTGTTACCATCGATAAATATTTTCTTACGATCGTGTAAACCATTTTAGGCTGTAATGCAAGCCCCTTTTTTGAAAGCAGCAAACGCTCCACCGATACTCCGAACAGCTGTTTTTTCAGTTGTATATAGGCTTTTACGGTCTGCACCAACTCATTACTTAGTGGAATGATCCGCTCCTTACTTCCTTTTCCATAAACTTTTATAAAACCATTACCAGCATCCAGGCTCTGATCCTGCAGGGAAAGCAGCTCTGCCTGTCGCATACCGGTATTGTATAAAAGTGCCATCACCAGTTTCTCAGTTTCCCCTTCAAACCCCTCTGCAAACTCAACATGGCTGAATAATGTATCCATATGTTGTTTTTCAACATACTGGGGTAAACGCTTGCTGATCTTCTGGGTATGTATGGTAGCCACAGGGCTTACGTTAATTTCCTGCTGCCTGATCTGGTATTTGAAAAAAGATTTAAGCGTAGAGATTTTCCTGTTGATGGTACGGGATGAATTACCTTCTTCCTTTACAGAGGCCAGCCACGAACGGATATGAACGGCTTTGATGTTCTGTATCACCTCTTCCTCAAATTGCTCCTTCACAAATCCGCGGAAATAATCCAGGTCAGTGCTATACGAAATGACCGTATGGGCAGAATACCTTTTCTGAAATTTCAGGTAGTCTAAAAACCTTGGAACCGCGATGTTGAAAGTTAGGGGCATAAAAAAACTGATAACCAAAGATATAACGGTTATCAGCTTAAAAATATTGCCGGGTAGATTATTCGAATTTTCCTGTTGCTACTTGTTGCTTGTAAACAGCTTTAAGTACTTCAGTGCGACGTCTGATAGACGGTTTGGTAAAAGATTGTCTTTCTCTCAATTGCATTAAAATGCGGCTTTTCTCAAATTTCTTTTTGTACTTTTTGAGCGCTTTGTCTATGTTTTCGCAATCTTTTGAATCAATTATAAGCATTGTAATTCCTTTTTTTAATAATTACCGTTCTTAAAGACGGGCCGCAAAGATAAAGGGTTTTTGGTAAAAAAATAAAATCTTCTAACAAATTCCGAAATTTGTTAAATGTTTACAGGAATTATTGAAAATACGGGTTTTGTTGACCAGATCGAAATAAACGGCAGTAACCGTACTTTCTGGATTTCCAGCCCCCTCGCAAAAGATTTGAAAATTGACCAAAGCGTGTCTCATAACGGCGTGTGTCTCACCGTAGAAGAAGTAAAAAACGAACACTACCGTGTAACCGCCATAGATGAAACACTGGTGAAAACCAACCTGGGCAACTGGCAAAATGGAACACAGGTTAACCTCGAAAGATGTATGCAGTTGAATGGCAGGATCGACGGACATATCGTTCAGGGACATGTGGATGCCACCGGAGTTTGTACACATGAAATAGAAAAAGACGGAAGCTGGGAATTTACGATCAGTACCCCGGTTCAGTACCGCGGATTGATGGTTGAAAAAGGATCCATCAGCCTCAATGGTATCAGTCTCACCATTTTTAATGTAAAAGACGATAGTTTTACCGTTGCCGTTATTCCGTTTACCTTTAATCACACCAACATGCAACAATTGAAAAAAGGTGATACGGTGAATCTCGAATTTGATATGATCGGAAAATATGTTCAGAAAAACCTAGTGCAATATCAACCCTAAACCAAAAAAAGCTTCATGGAGTTGATCATACTGCTTCCGGTATACAATGACTGGGATTCTTTCAGGATCTTATTACAAGACCTGGAAAAAGAGTTTCCAACGTCACGTATTGTTGTAGTGGATGATGGTTCGTCCCAGAAGCGCATTCCGTTTTCTTCGCAATTAAAGGTTGAGATAATTCACCTCACTCAAAATTCAGGACACCAGAAAGCGATTGCCATTGGCCTTTCGTATATAGCTGAACATTTTCCCGGGGTTCCAGTACTTATTATGGATGCTGACGGTAATGATACCGCTTCAGACGCCGCCTCCCTTTACAACATTTCGCTGAAACATCCGGCTAAAATCATTTTAGCAAAAAGAAAAAAAAGAAATGAATCCTTCTTTTTTAAAATGATTTACCATCTTTATTTGTTCATATTCAGATTGCTGACGGGGAGGAATATCCGCTATGGAAATTTTTGCCTCATCCCGGCAGAGGATGTACAAAAGATCGTTCACCTGAGTAATATATGGCTGCACCTTCCTGCTGCCATCATAAAATCAAAATTATCCTGTTATGATGTTGATACCATGAAAGGTGCAAGATTGAAGGGGAGCTCTAAAATGAATGTGACATCTTTTTTATTTCATGGCCTAGGTGCCATCGCTGTTTTTACAGATATCATTGCCATACGGTTACTGATCACTTCCGTTATTTCTATCGTTCTATCCATGGTGGCACTGGCAACGATCATATTTATAAAATTATCTACTGACCTGGCCATCCCGGGATGGGCATCAGCTGTGGGAAGTTCCCTGATCATAATTATGCTGCTTTCATTTCTGATGAGCATTTTGCTGATCTTCATATTCATCATATCTCAATCTTCCAGGAAATTCATTCCAGCAATACATTATAAAGATTACCTGCAATCTTCTGAAACCATTTGATGAAAGAGGAATTTGCATATAGCGGCAAAGAATTACAATTGTTTCGCCATGCGGTGAACTGGAAGAAATATTTTTCTGAAAAAATAAGGCCCTACATTTCAGGAGATGTGCTGGAAGTTGGTGCCGGACTGGGAGGGAATATTCCTTTTTTGATGAACGATTCTGTAACATCCTGGACATGCCTGGAACCGGATAAAAATTTATCGGATAAAATCAGCGTAGAAGAAAGGATCCAAAAGATCAATGGCACTTTAAAAGATATTGAAAATTCATTGCGGTATAATTGTATCATTTACATAGATGTACTGGAACACATAGAAAATGATGCTGCAGAAATACAATCCGCTTCCCGTTTCCTGAAAGAAAATGGCCGTATCATTATTCTTTCCCCGGCCTATAATTACCTGATGAGTGATTTTGATAAAGAGATCGGGCATTACCGACGGTATCATACATCAACCCTGAGGGCAGTAATGAAAACAGGTATGCTGATGGAAGAAAAAATATTTTATCTTGAATCGGCCGGAATAATTTTATTACTGATCAATAAATTTATAACACGTAAGAAATATCCTTCAGCGGCGAACATAAAGATCTGGGACCGGCTGGTGATTCCTGTATCCAAAATTACAGATGCGATATCCGGCTATCTTTTTGGTAAAACCATCATTGGTATATGGAAGAAACGATGAGCCTCCAAAAGAAAATTGTATACCATCCATATTTATGGATGCTCCTTGTTTGTGTAATTGCCTATTGGCCAATCGCCTTCCAGGTCTTCAGTATCAAGAATGACAATGTGATGGTGTTCCTGGCGTTCCGGTACAACATCAGCGAAGCCATTCAGCAGGCACATCTTCCTTTATGGACACCTTATATGAACCTGGGATTTCCAATGCATGCTGACATACAAAGTGGTGCATGGAACCCGGTGGTATGGTTCTTTTCTTTGTTCGGGCGATACAACCTTTCCACATTACACCTGGAAACGATGCTGTATATTTTCCTGGCAGGTGCCGGCATGTTTCACTTCTTAAAAAAATTCATCGTTGAAAATAAAATAGCTTTCGCTTTTGCAGTTGCTTATCTGCTCTGTGGTTATATGTGCGATGTGGCAGGAAATAATATTTTATTTCTTGCAGGTGCCGCTTTCACTCCATGGGTATTAAGCCATGGTTATGGTTTGTATAAACAACCACGTTATTATGCTGCTGTAAAACTTACTGTTGCATTTTATTTTTTATTCAGCGCTGCGTATCCTTTTTTTACGGTGGTCAGCGGATATATTTTGTTATTCAGTTTTATTTATAAAACAATAGAACAACTTTTTCTTAAAAAAAAGAATGCATTTATGATAACCCTGAAATACTGGGGATTGTCTGCTATTTTATTTTTACTCATTGCTGCTCCTGCTCTGTATTCTTATCTGCAGTTTTTACCGGAGTACAGTCGTGGTAACCATATCAGCCTCGAAAGATCCAATGAAAATAACCTGGAATTAAGGTCGTTTATTTCATTGCTGTTTCCGAATGCCCCGTTAAAAAATGGATTCATAATTTCTGACCTAACCATGCGTAATGCATTCATAGGCCTGATACCACTCGTACTGGTATTCTCGTGGTTATTCATTAAAAACAAAACGAAAAGAGAATGGCTGATCTTTTCAGGAATGATAATTGGTTTTTTATACGCTGCGGGAAACGTGTTTCCGATTCATACCATCATTTTTCATACAGTTCCATTGATGGATCATTTCCGTCATCCTGCTAATGCACGTGTATTTTTCACTATTGCTGCTGTATTACTCGCTGTCTTTACTTTCAATAAGATCAGGCACAGCAAATCATCTTCGCTGATCTTTAAAATAACAGCATCAATTTTTGCAACTGGCATTGTTATTTATTTATGCACACGTAATGAATATTTCTATGATGATGCATTTTCTCCCTTCAAAAACTTTTCCTTTTCCAACCGGGAAACTTTGAAACAAACGATCGATAAATTCAACAATTCCTTTTTTGTTTTTTCGAATGCCCTGATACAAATTTGTTTTCTGACAGCCATTTCCTTCTTCCACTACCGGCCATTAAAACGTTTTTTGTTTGTTTTGATTTTTCTGAACTCTTTTATTTTTTTACAATTATCCATGCCGGTAACAGAAGTAAGTAAAACATCACCAGCCGATGCCAATGATTTATTACGATCGTACACAACAGGATATCCATCTCCCTCATTAACGAAATCAATAGCCTACAATTCCAATACAGACAGTTCTCAGTTCATTCTTACAGGGCATAACATGTTTTACAATAAAAACATCGGGTTTCCTGCAATAAATTATAATCCTACCATCTTAAACAACATAGATTCCTTATTAAAAAATGAAAAGGTTTTTAAAAAAGTAATGCAGCAACCTTTTGCTTTTTTGGATGATACAGATACTGCATCGGCACTCAGCGTTAAACTGAACAGTAACAATGCAATGACCTTCCATTCCCGTTCTGAAGTTGCTGCCAGTTTACATGTACAACAAACACTCACTAAAAACTGGAAAGCGTTCATAGATGAAAAAGAAACTGATATTCATTCTTCAGACATCGCATGTATGGCTGTTTCTTTACCTCCCGGTGAACATACCATTAAGCTTATTTATCAGCCTCCTTTAATGATCTGTTTACTGATTACGGCAACAATTACGTTACTGTATTGTTGTTTATATCTTCTTGTAAAAAGTATAAAAAAATAAAATGACTGCTGAAACACTGATCGAACAATTACAATTATTACCACATCCGGAAGGTGGCTTTTACAGGGAAACGTACAGGTCAGGTATTATTACTGAAAATAACAAAACGGAAAAACGAAATCTGAGTACTGCTATTTATTTTTTACTGAAAGATGATAACATCTCTCATTTTCACCGTATTCAATCCGATGAATTATGGTTCTTTCATTATGGCCAGCCAGTAGAAATTCATGTGATAGAAAATGGTAAACTCCATACGATCGCTTTAGGAAATGATATGCTGCATGGCCAGGTTCCACAGGCTGTAGTTCACTCCAACTGCTGGTTTGCTTCCTGTGTTCAACATCAGAAAGGATTTTCCCTCGTAAGTTGTACGGTGGCACCTGGTTTTGATTTTGCAGATTTTGAAATGGCAGAGAAACAAAAATTAAAAGAAGAATTTCCGCACCTGGAAAATATCATCACCAAATTCAGCCTGTAGTTTTCTCCTGATCATTTGTACTTCCCAGGCTTAATGCGCCACTCGGGCATTTTCTAACCTGCTCCCTGATCCTATCCAGGTCGTTGTAATTATCCAGATTGATCCAGGGTTTGATCATCGGATTAAATACTTCCGGCAAACCTGTGGCTTTTTTCCAGCACATGGTAGAATGTGTACATTTTCCGGCATCCCATACGATGGTGAGATCTCCTTTGATATAATGTTTTATGATCCTTTTGTGATCCATAATTTACAATTGACTGATGTCTTTACCTTTCATAGCACCTGCGATAGCGGTGTCCATAACGCGTTCTGCATAAGGCCTTGAAATATTATTCAGCTCTTCTATTTTGTTATGCAAAAGATTTTTGTCCGTCATGCTAAGTGCCAGTTGCAACGACTGCATGGCATTGGCAGTATCCATCAATTCCTGTTGTGTAAGCAACGCGGCGTTCTTATGTAAAAACCTTTCCGTGGTTTTCAGCAATTGTTCCCCTTCTGCTTTCGCTTCTGCAAGTGCCCTTGCAGCAATGTCTTCCTGTGCATAGGTTATGGAATCAGATAACATACTTTCTACTTCTGCATCGGTAAGACCATACTGTGGTTTCACTTCAATACTCTGCTCCACTCCACTCCTGATTTCTTTTGCACTCACTTTCAAAATTCCATCAGCATTTATCAGAAAAGAAATGTCCACTTTTGGTAAACCGGCCGGCATTGCCGGAATGCCTGTAAGATTGAATGCTGCGAGTTTACGGTTATCTTTTACAAGATCCCGTTCTCCCTGGAAAACACTGATACGCATTCCCGACTGGCCATCTACCTGTGTGGTGAATTGTTTGGTGGCTTTCAAAGGAACCTTTGCATTCCTTGGAATCAAAACTTCCATCAATCCACCGGAAGTTTCTAATCCTAAGCTTAAAGGTGTGATATCGAGCAGCAACACATCTTTATTATTTCCTGCAAGAATATCGGCCTGAATAGCGGCACCCAGGGCAACCACTTCATCAGGATCAACCGTATCATTTACTTTTCTCCCGAAGAAATCACTTACTTCTTTTTTAACCAGGGGCACTCTTGTACTTCCTCCCACCATCACCACTTCGTGTATATCTTCTTTTTGTATCCCTGAATCTTTCAGAGCCTTTGTGCAGGAACGTAAAGTACGTTGCACCAGAGGTGAGATGAGCTTATTGAAAGTTTCTTTGGATAATTCGATGATGATGTCGTTAAATGATTCACTGAATACATCATTGGATGATGCATATTTTTTAGCTTCCTCCGCTTTAAGCCTCAAAGATTGTTTGTGCGCTGCATCAAAATGGTGCTCTTCCATCCAGTATGCCACAATGGCCTGGTCAAGATCATCTCCTCCGAGGTAAGTATCTCCGTTTGTTGACAATACATCAAATACGCCATTCGTGATTTTTAAAATAGAAATATCAAATGTTCCTCCGCCAAGATCATATACTGCAATTATTTTTTCTTCATTTTTATCAAGCCCGATACCATAAGCAAGGCTTGCCGCAGTTGGCTCATTGATGATACGCAATACATCAAGGCCGGCCAGTTTTCCTGCATCTCTTGTTGCCTGCCGTTGTGCATCATTAAAATAAGCCGGCACTGTGATAACCGCTTTTTGAACAGGTGTTTTTAAAATATGTTCTGCACGTGTTTTCAGTTCTTTTAAAATATAGGAAGACAAATCGATCGGTGAATAAAAACGATCGCCCACCTGCACTTTCACCAGTTCTTCATTTTCCGATTCAATAATGCGGTAACTGAATTGCGAACGATGCTGTTGAATATCATTAAAACTTTTTCCCATTAATCTTTTAGCAGAGAAAATCGTTCTTTCAGGTTCAGTTATCAAATGTTGCCTGGCAGTTTCACCCACCACAACATTTCCTGTCATATCAAAATAGATCACTGAAGGCACAAGCGAACTACTGTCGAATTCTTTCAGTACCACCGCTTCTCGTGTGTCAGGATGAATCACTGCAACAAGACTATTCGTTGTTCCCAGATCAATACCAACAATCATTTCTTCTTTCTGCAAACTTCCGGTTGCTATATTGATTCCAATTTTTGCCATACAAACATTTAAAACACAAAGTTAATAAAAAGGCTGCCCGTGAGAGCAGCCTGTGATATGAGGTCGGGTTAATGCTATCTCATCAGATACATTTTTCCGTATCCTTTTTTAAAGAATTTATCTGTTGAAGAATCACCATCGTATTTGTCTAATTTCTTACCATTCAAATTGGTGATCACCCTGTACAGATATACGCCATTCGCCAATTTTTGTCCGTACATGTCCGTACCATCCCATTTATATTCTGTTATATTTCTTCCGATATGGATCGGGCCGAGTTCTTCTTTTGTGATATCTCTTACGATCTTTCCCGTGATGGTCATGATCTGTATGCGCAAATTCTGCGGCACTTCACTTCCCGTAACGGTAAACACAAAAGCAGTTGAACTGGTGAACGGATTCGGATAATTCAACAAATTTGAGATCATCGGCTTACTGATCACATTGAATAAAATTCTGTAATCAATATTACCGGCTTTATTGCCCGCCACATCTTTTCCTGTAACGGTCATTTCATATTCACCATCTTCAGAAAATACAGGGTTGAATTCGATGGTTGCTGTATTCTGCCCGGTAGCCAGATTGGCCGGGTTGAAACGCATGGTATCTCCGAATGGAATGGTTCTGGTGATGCCGTTATCTCCAGGATATTTCAGTTTCACCGTTAATAATGAAGTGTCTTTCAATTCCAAAAACCTGCTTTCATCTTTTAATTTGATAAGGATCGCCGGTTTCGCTGATACAATGTCTTTATTAAGAATATGCACACCATCGAATGTTACATCCAGTAATGGATTGTATTTATCTTCTGTTACAAAGAATTCCTTGAACATTACATTGTTGAAATGATATTGTTCCGGCTGGTCATTATCAGGATTGAAATCCATCAGTAATGTATTTTCTCCCGGATATTGCGCTGTATTCAACTTGTAATGTACGATCAGCGTATCGCCTGCCACCAGGGCTTTACGTTTTGGAATTTCAATATCGTGACGAACATTATTTCTGTCGGTGATGGATAGTTTTGTTCTGATCAGACTGTCAAATGGCACCGGTGAAATATTTTTGAATGCCACTTTAAATTCATAATCTTCGCCCTGCTGAACTGTATCACGCGTTTGCAATACAAGATTCGGAGCAATTGCACCTTCGGGAACGTACAGCGCATTTACGCGTAAATATTTCAGCTGAAACGGTGTTGCATAAGTAGGATCCGTATTCAGCATTCTGAGTTTCAGGTATGGATAGATACGGGCATCCACAAATGCAATTGTTGTATCCAATGCCGGAGCAACGGTAGCCATCAGATCTGATGTTCCATCCTGCTTAACACCCCATACTTCTATTTTAACCGTATCGCTCAAAGGATTTATATCTACAGAATTTCCTCTCCAGTGCAAAGCTTCCCAACGGGTTGCAGGGCCATATAAGGGAGATTCAATTGTACCTGTAGTGGTAGTAGAACTCAGTTGAAACGACTGATCTATATAAGTGGAATCCTGCGCTCCTACAACTTGTGTAGGTGTGTAAGAGGAAGTTCCTTTCCTGTAAAAATATAAGAACGGAATATTCCTTGAGAAACTATCAATCTGCATAAATCCTATGGATACCAGTTTATGGTACAATGACTGACCGGATCCAAGTATAGCTGTATCGGCTTTCCATTGATCAACAAAAGTTGAATTGGAATTTTTATTTCCCAGGTTGGTGAGTGCTACATACATGCCGTTGGGAATCTGATCCAGGAATTCCATCGCAGCTTTTCTGTATGTAAAATTGTTGTAGGGGAATTCAAAAAACTTTCGCGTTGTATCTGAAATAGCAGAATTTCTGCAGACCCTATAACTTCCGTACATACCATTTGTAGCGCTTACATTCCTGTTATCCCATGGTAGTAAAGTTGTACTGTCAAATACATATACCTGCAGGTTATTATATACACAACCATATAATTCTAACTGCTGGAAATCCAGGTTAACATTTATACGGTCATAATTATAATAAGGAAAGAGACCTGTCCGGATGATCAGGTTTCTGGGGATACGCTGGAAAGAAAAATTCCGGTTATCATTTAAACTGATATTGGTATACGTACTTTTTTTATGCTGATAAAAATGAGACTGGTTAAATCCGGTTCCTCCGTTTGGTAAATAAATAAAAGAAAACGAATTCCATATCGTATTGGCACTTCCAGTTGGAGTTATGGAAACTCTCCAGTAATAAACAGTACTGTCCGTAAATGTAAAGTTGGAAGGTGTGAATTCTACAATACCTGCCGCACCGGAATTAGTATAACTTCTTTTCAACGGTGAATTGAATAACTCTGTTGTATCAATTTCCATATTATACTGGCGAACTGCTCCTAATGGATTGGCCGTACTGGAAATAAAGGTGATATTCTGCTGGTTAACGATCGAATAATTATAGGGATAAGAAGGTCTTAATTCATCTTCAAAAATGAAGAAATCTTTTGTGATGGTGTTGTTGGTTTCAAAAGACTCATCTACCAGTGCGGAAGCATCCAGTGTAACTTCCAGCTGATTTAAACCTTTGTCCGTTGCCGGATTGATGGGAATGGTCAGATTCAGGCTGTCTGCATTTCGGATTCCGGAGATCATCCGGCTGAAAACAGTTGTGGTGATGTTGCTGGATAATTTTCTTTTTACTGTAACGAGAATGGAATCACTTACTGCTCTTCCCATGTTCAGC
>JANNZE010000036.1:0-2504 GCA_031410455.1 Chitinophagaceae bacterium
TGAATTAAAAAAATAAAAACCAATATCCGGCCTATGCTGTTAAAAGCGATGATGGCCAAAACAAACCAATATCCTACAAAGCAGTGGAAACATTGCGAAAGACCAAAGAACCAGTTCCTGAAGAAAACCAAATCCAATTTCCGCCTATGCCTTTAAAAGCGACGATGGCAAAAACCAAAACCAATATCCTACAAGCAGTGGTAACATTGCGAAAGACCAAAAGAACCCGTTCCTAAAGAAAACCAAAACCAGTATCCGCCTATGCCCTTAAAAGCGACGATGGCAAAAACCAAAACCAACATCCTAAAAATGTGATGGAAACATTGCAGAAAAACCAAAGAACCAGATCCTACAAAAAACCAACATCCAATCATCCTAAAAATGCCTGCGCTTTGAAAGCGATATGGCGAAAAACCGATTACCAACAGGATAATAGTTACTTAATATAGAGATAACCCCCTCTGAAAGTAAAACCCTAATCCTGGCCACAGCCAACACAGGTTGGCGCAAATTTTTAGAGGTCGTCCCAATAAGACGGCCTCTTATTTTTTTACTGATCGCCTCTCCTGCATCCCAAAATTTTCTACCATCTTCCCATACCATTTTTATTCAACTCTGTTTATACATTTTATTCAATTGACATTAATACCGGAATTGTAATACTGGCTGTTTAGCTCATTACAAAAGACCATAAAAATAAAGATCAACAGCATTTCAATCACGAAGGCTAAAATGCTGTTATGCAAAAAAAAGAGGCTTAATCAACAGCCTCTGTTTAAAATTCAATTTATTCCTGTTTAATAATTCAGTTCTCCGTATTTACCAACTACCTGGTAAACATTTCGTCCCTGGTAATTGATCAGTTCTTTAAAATAAGTTCCATTCAATTCAAAATATCTTTCACCATTTATCAGAACAGAAATGGCTTCAGCTGGTAAAACGGGAATAATAGATCCTATCGGTGCATCTATCACTTCAAAGTAATTATTGTGTGACCTGTAGAAGATGCCATTGTAATAATAATAGTTGTTGCTGTTTAAATCAAACGGATAATAACCTGACGGAAGTGAACTGATATAAATACCTGCAGGAGGAAACAATGGGCGGTAAAATACATCATAATAAGAATAATAAAAACCGTTATCATAAAAATAAGGATATCCTCCGTAATTGATCCTCGTCCAGGAAAGCAGATAATTCCTGTAATACCTTCTGTTCTTCAAAAATATATACCTCGAATCTCCATAACCGCGATAATCTCTCCTGTATTCCCTGTGGAAATAATTTGAATAATTGTTACCGGAATTTGTATTTACCGGTTGTGTTACTGTTGCAGGCGCTGGTAACGGAGAATTAACGATGGTGGTAGGCGTCGCTGTTTTTTTTGGTGGTTTTTGCACATCTATCGGAATGTTGTTATTGTCTGTTGCTGGAACCGGACTAACCGTTATAGGTTCTATATTCTTTTTTACTTTTTGTACAGAACCCGGTTCAATGGTCTGTTCGCTTTGCGGAATTGGATTTTGCTGAAGCGGTTTGGAAGGTCTTACGGTATTAGATGATCGCACCGGTTGAGGAGTTCTATCCGATTCTGCCTGCATAACAGGTTTAGCTCTAGGTTCAGGGGTATTTACTGTGGAGGGACGGGAAGGAATATTAACGGGTCTTGTTCTGTCCATTGCCGGTGATTGTGAAGCCGGGGTTGTAACTCTTCTTTCAGGAGGTGATGTTACCGGAATTCTTTGTTCAGTTCTTGTTTTTTGAGCACTTAGTTGCATCCCTGCAAAAAGCAAAAAAGATAAACCTGGGATTTTTATAATGTATTTCATGAATTATGCGTTAAGGAGATGAATTTCAAACGGTGTCAGCAAAAAATAACGGAATATTTTGTTCTACCATAACGGCTAATAACATGCCTGTACTTGTTATTATTTTTACAATTGAAAGATGCTGCAATAAACTTATATCAATAATTCATTGATTTTCAATTGCAGTATTTGAACGGCCCGTATTTTTACTATTTCATTAACCGTATGATCTACCTCATCCATACAGTCGAATTACGATGTGCCCGGTAATTACTTCATCACGAAAATTGAGCAATAATGCTCTTGCACAGGCTCCTTTTGCGTTGCATCTTTGTACCAGAAGTTGATTGATAGAAGAAATAATATCAATCTTATCCAAAAATCCTGACAAACCGAATTTTCCAATATCCTGACCAAAAATCGAAAATCCGATATCAGTCAACTTCTCTTTTTCAAAGCAATATCCCGCCTATGCTGTTAAAAGCGACGATGGCAAAAAATATAGATCCTATTTAAAACCACAAGATCCATTTCTGCTGTAAAAAGCTGAAAAACCACAAAACCAATATCCGCCTATGCCTTAAAAAGCGATGATGGCAAAACAGATCCGATCCTTTAAAAAACCAGAACAGATCCTTTATCCTGCCTATATTGTAAAAAGCGATGATGGAAAAAAACCAATCAGGTCCAAAACCT
>JANNZE010000037.1:0-6211 GCA_031410455.1 Chitinophagaceae bacterium
TCGCCACCAGTTGAATGATCACCACTGTTATGATCAGGTTGGTGGAAGGCAGGTTTAAGATCTTACTTCCAAAATTGGTAGCAGCCAGCATCACGGTCTGCACACCCATATTATAAAAAAAACAGGCCAGTAAAAAACGTTTCAGAACTTTAAGATGTATCAATTGGCTCCACACTTTTTTCAATTCCAGAAAACCGGCGGTCAGTACATTTCTTTTATTATTTACCAAAGCTGCATTGCCTTTTGGTAAACGGGAAAACGGGATCTGCGCAAACCCGATCCACCATATTCCTACCAGTAAAAAAGTAAGGCGAACAGCATCACCGGAATTTTTAAAGAAGGGAATATGTTCCCAGAAAACTACCAGTGCAAAACCGATCAGCTGCATCAAAACACTTCCCACATAGCCATAAGAAAATCCTTTGGCACTCACTTTATCGCGGTCTTCTTCTGCAGCGATCTCGGGTAAATAGGAGTTATAAAAAACAAGACTGCCATAAAATCCATAAGCCGCCAGCATCATGCAAATGATTCCCACAGAAAAATAGGCTGCATTAAAAAAATACAAACAACTACAGGATACGGCACCAACTGTACAAAATACCTGCATGAATTTTTTCTTATTGCCCCTGTAATCTGCTATTGAAGAAAGAATAGGTAAAGTAAATGCCACCAATAAATAAGCGGTGGCAAGGGCATAGGTATACAAAGCCGTATTCACATATGTTCTTCCTAAAAACGTAACATAGCCATTAAATGGTGCAGCTTTGGTGATCTCAATATAATAGATAGGAAAAAATGTGGTGGTGATCACCAGGTTGTAAACAGAATTGGCCCAGTCGTACATCGCCCAGCCATTGATCACTCTTTTTGAAGCAGTCTGCATTACAATTATTTAAGCAAAAATTATTTATCGATCACATTCGTTAATATCAGTATCAGTAATAGTATTCCAACGATGATCCTGTAAATTCCCCATATCCGGAAACCATATTTTTTAAGAAAAGAAATGAAAAATTTTATGGCCAACAATGCTACAATGAAAGCTACAACATTTCCTATGGCCAGTAATTTAATCTCTTCTATATTGAAACCACCTTCGGTTTTATAATGCTTCAATAATTTGTAGCCGGTTGCGGCAAGCATAGTAGGTACGGCCAGGAAAAAAGAAAATTCTGCTGCCACATTCCTGGATAATCTTTGTTGCATACCGCCAATAATAGAAGCAGCACTTCTGCTGACGCCCGGGATCATGGCGATACATTGCCATAAACCAATGATGATGGCGTTGCCATACGTGATCCTCGAATCTTCCAGCACTTTAGGCCTTTTGAAAAGATGATCTACAAAATATAAAATAACACCGCCGGCCAGCATGGTGATTGCCACTGTAAGCGAACTTTCCAGTAATGCATCGATCTGTTTGGAAAATAAAAATCCAAATAATAATGCAGGTATCACGCCTACTATCAGTTTCAGGTAAAACTGCCATTTGGTAAAATCGAAAAACTTATTTGCATAAAGCACGATCACAGAAAAAATAGCGCCTAACTGAATAGCCACGGTATACACTTTTGTGAACGCATCATCCGGAACATGCAATAATTTTTCAGTGATGATCATGTGTCCGGTAGAGGAAACAGGAATAAATTCTGTAAGTCCTTCTACAATTGCAATAACGATCGCTTGTGAAATATTCATGACAATAAATAAAAAAAACGCTGCGTAAAACAGCGTTTCCAATAGATTATGTAAAATTAATTTTTAGATTTTTTCATCAGCGCATAGATCTCTATGATAAAACCGATAATGATCAGCAGCGGTGCCAGCGTTATGCGGACAGGACTGTAAATTTCCTTTTCATTGAAAACATTCGGATTATCGCTTTTACCGCCCGACATCAAAAAAAATCCTAAAGCCAGTACCACCAGCCCGATCGCCATCCATATATAATTGTCTTTTCCAAAAAGTGCCGGCCTGGTAATGCTATCTTTTTTCTCTTTCATCCGTTGAATTTATAACGCAATATAAATAATTCCTTCAGCTTAATACAGGTCATCCAGTTTCATCCTCAGATATTTGATCACAGAACGGTGGGTGCTGGCCAGGGAGATGGCAATACCTAAAATGGTTATTACAAAGAATAACAGCAGTAATCCCTGGTTATCGTGCAGTACTTTAAAATCGGGGATCATAGCCTCTATAATCAGAACCGTTCCCCAAACCGCAACGATGGCTATTCCTGCCGAGATCAGCCCGTTGATAAAAGCTCTCTGGTTGATAGGCCGTGCTATAAATCCGCGTGTGGCTCCTACCATCTGCATGGTTTTTATTAAAAAACGGTTGCTGTACATGGCAAGGCGTATCGTATTATCTATGGAGAACACCACCAGAATGGTAAGAATACCGGCTGCAATGAGGAAGATAATAGCACCGATACGAACATATTTTCCGATTTTAGTGACCGTTTCAGATGGAAAAGAGAAATCATTGATCACGCCGGGAAATGCTGTTTGCAGATTTTCCGAAAGTTTTACCAGGCTGTCGGCCTGTACATAATCTGATTTAAGATTGAAATCAATGCTTTCCGGTAAAGGATTTGCATCCAGCATTTTTTTCCAGGAAGAATCGTTGGCGGCACTGTATTTTTCCAATGCCATTTCTTTGGTAGTATATTCAACCCGGTTTACATAAGGGATATCTTTTACATAACGCTGCAGGCTGTCGATCTGTTTTTTGGAAGCAGTAGGTGAGAGGTAAGCATGTACCTGGATATTTTCTTTTAAATAATCTCCGGTTTTACGAAGGTTCAAAAAGAACCAGCCCACAATTCCGAACAGAAATAATACCAGTGATACGCCGATAATTGCATATGCGTAGGTGGGTTTTCCTCTTTTACCGGATGCTTTACCAAATTGCGCCATAGGAATTATGATTAAGGTTGATTTTGCCTGCGGACAAAAGTAAAGGTTTTTACGTGCTTTGTTTTACTTTTGCTCACTGCAAAAAATGATCAGTTGTCAAATATATTTTTAATGCAGAATGCGCACGGGAACGAATCGTTTAAATAACTTTTCATTCACAAATCAAAGCGCCTGGCCATTGATCTCTCAATTTTCATGGAATATCAATTCAAAAAAACAGAACAGTTCTGGCAGCAGTATTGGAAAGAAAACAACAGTTATGCTGTTTCCAATATTTCAGATAAGAAACCTTTTTACGTTCTGGATATGTTTCCTTACCCAAGCGGTGCGGGCCTGCATGTTGGCCATCCGCTCGGATACATAGCCAGTGATATTTACAGCCGCTTCAAAAGGCTGAAAGGTTTTAATGTTCTGCATCCGATGGGCTTCGACAGTTTTGGACTACCGGCAGAACAATATGCCCTGGAGACCGGTCAGCATCCGGCCGCTACCACGGAAAAAAATATCGCCACCTTTAAACAGCAACTCGATAAAATAGGGTTTTGTTACGACTGGAACCGGGAAGTGCGTACGAGCGATCCTTATTATTATAAATGGACGCAATGGATATTTTTGAAATTATTCAACAGCTGGTTCAATACCGAAAGCAATAAAGCGGAGCGTATACAAACACTTGTAGAAAAATTCGAAAAACACGGCAGTACTCTTTTATCACGTCAGCCAGCGTCTTTTCAGTCATTCAGTGCTGAAGAGTGGATCTCTTTTTCAGATAAAATGAAACAGGAGATCCTTATGGAATACCGCCTTGCATTTTCTGCATATGGAGAAGTGAACTGGTGTGAGGCGCTGGGTACGGTACTGGCCAATGATGAAGTGGTTAACGGATTGAGTGAAAGAGGCGGACATCCGGTGGTGAAAAAAAAAATGCGCCAGTGGTATATGCGGATCACGGCATATGCCGACAGATTGCTGAAAGGCCTGAATACAGTGGATTTTAGTGATTCCATGAAAGAAATGCAGCGCAACTGGATCGGTAAAAGTGAAGGTGCGGAATTACAGTTTGCCATTGACGGGCATGAAGAAAATATCAAAGTATATACCACAAGACCGGATACTATTTTTGGTGTTGATTTTATTGTACTTGCACCGGAACATGAACTGGTGGATAAAATTACTTCTGCTGAACAACGGGTAAGTATTGACGAATATTTTACTTATGTAAAAAGCAGGAGTGACCGGGAGCGCATGGCTGAAGTAAAACAGGTTACAGGTTGTTTCACCGGTGCATTTGCATTGAATCCTTTCAATAATAAAAAAATTCCTGTGTGGATCGCAGAATATGTGCTGGCAGGTTATGGTACGGGAGCCATCATGGCCGTACCATGTGGTGATCAGAGGGATTTTTTATTTGCAGAACATTTTCAGATACCCGTTACCAATATTATCGGTGAACATTTTAATTATTCAGAAGCCAATCCAACCAAAGAGGCCATTTTGCAGAACTCCGGTTTTTTAGATGGGCTGATCATGAAAGATGCGATTGTTGTTGCGTTGGAAAAGATCACAGAAATGGGCATTGGAAAACGCAAAGTGAATTTTAAAATGCGGGATGCAGGTTTCAGCCGCCAGCGTTACTGGGGTGAGCCCTTTCCGATAACCTGGAAAGATGGAATTGCCGTTCCATTGGAGGAGAATGATCTTCCATTGCATTTACCGCATGTAGATACATACGGTCCGGGACCGGAAGGTGAAGGTCCGTTAGCTAATCTGAAGGAGTGGGTTGACCTCAGCGCAGGCGATAGCGAGGTCAGAAGAGAAACCTCCACCATGCCCGGTTATGCCGGAAGCAGCTGGTACTTTTTGAGATATATGGATCCGGAGAATCAGGAAACATTTTGCGACAGAAAAGCAAGTGATTATTGGGGACAAGTAGATGTTTACGTAGGTGGAACCGAACATGCAGTAGGCCATTTATTATACAGCAGGATGTGGACGAAAGTATTGTTCGATCTCGGAATGATAGGTTTTGATGAACCTTTTAAAAAACTGGTGAACCAGGGAATGATACAGGGAAGCAGCCGTTTTATATTCAGACTGGAAGGCGAAGGCATTTCAAAAGAAAAAGTATTCGTTTCCTATTCGCTGGTTGAAAAATGGGAAAAAGCGCAGATCAGTAAGGATGAATTACTGAAAAAAATAAATGAAGTAACAGGGTCTTCCTCCATTTCCAGTACAATTTCATTTTCCAGGATTCATGTGGATGTTAATTTGGTGGACGGCTTCGAATTGGATAAGGAGGCTTTCAAAAAATGGAAACCGGAATATGTGAATTCGTTTTTTATTCTTGAAGATGGAAAATATACCTGTGCTGCCGAGGTTGAAAAAATGTCTAAGTCAAAATACAATACCGTCAATCCTGATGTATTGGTTGATAAATACGGTGCAGATACTTTCAGGATGTACGAGATGTTCCTGGGGCCTGTTGAACAAAGTAAACCATGGGATACAAAAGGTATAGAAGGTGTGCATCGTTTTTTAAGAAAGCTTTGGCGTTTATTCAATGATGACATTAAAGGAAAGTTGTGGAATGAAGAACAGCCAACAGATGCAGAATGGAAAGTGCTCCATACCGCCATTAAAAAAATTGAGAATGATACTTCAAATTTTTCTTACAATACAGCGGTAAGTGCCTTTATGGTGTGTGTGAATGAACTGGCAGAAATGAAAAGCAATAAACGTTCTGTGTTAGAACCATTGCTGATCATTTTGACGCCCTACGCCCCGCATATTGCTGAAGAATTATGGCGTCAGCTGGGAAATACGTCCAGTATACTGGATGCGGCATATCCGCACGTTGAAGAAAAATACCTTACAGAAACATCTAAGGAATATCCTGTTTCCATTAACGGAAAATTAAGGACCACTATCACATTACCCTTAACCATGGAACAGGCAGATGCGGAAGCCATGGTTTTAAAAAATGACGTGGTACAAAAATGGCTGGAAGGGAAGTCTCCTAAAAAGTTCATCTTCGTAAAGGGCAAAATGGTGAATGTGGTTATCTGATGATTTAAATAGTAAACTATGGAAGGGCTGATGTTAATGGAGATGCTGCAGAAACACCAAAAGGAATTTCATCCTGTGGTAAAGTGGGGCCAGCCTTTTGAACGTATTGACCTTTCAAAAGCCAATTCATCTTTTGACCATTCGATTTACCGGAAAACAAATGTTTTCTCTGAGTATATAAATGAAATACGGAAATCGAAAAACAATGCATTGCTTTATGG
>JANNZE010000038.1:0-2766 GCA_031410455.1 Chitinophagaceae bacterium
TGTTCTTCCCTGCTCATAGTCTATAATAGAAGAAGGGAACACCCCGGTTCCCTTCATTCACTTTTTCGTACTGCAAATATAGAATATTATATGTGTTCTGCAAACAACTTTTTCCATTCTTCAAATTTAACAACGAAATCGGCAGACCGTTGCTAACTTTGCAGGCATGAATATTTTACGGATACTTTTTGAATTGTTTGTGATCTATATCATTTATAAGCTGGTAGTGGATTTTATTATTCCAATCTACCGCACCACCAGCCAAATGAAAAATACCATGAGCAAGGTACAGGAGCACATGAAACAGCAACAGCAACAACAGCAACAAGCTCAACAACAGGCCACTAAAATGGACATCCCCACTAAAGCCCAAAAAAGCAGTGATGATTATATTGATTACGAGGAAATAAAGTAACCGGGCTCCCGGCGAAGGAAACGGCTTTATTGATCGTCTATATTTTCCAGAAATACAATTTATGAGATATAGACTGCTGTTGATTTTCTCTTTTTTTTATTTTTCAGCTATTTACAGCCAGACACAGGTGATCAGTTCCTGGTACAGAAATACCACAGGAGCTACCAATCCCACACCGGGATACAACGCTACAATGCGATGTTCAGAGTGTATATTATACGGCAACCGATGCATATGTGAGTTCTACCAGTATCCCCTCTTATTCATTCGGAACCAGTACACCTTACTGGCCGGGTAATCCGGGTTCACCAACAGCACAAACGCTCAGAACAAAATTTACAAGAACACCGGTGGTTAATTCCGGAGTAAAAACCAATACCGGTTTAGGTGCGATCGGTTTATGGATAAATGGAATGGCCTTGTTTAACGCAAAAGATGCTTTTTACTGGAATGGTTCAGGTTTCTCAATGGGCATTTCACCTACAGGGTGGAACCGAAATGCTTTTTACTGGGAAGGCAGCAGTTTTGATCAGTGCAATGGGCATCCGGCAAATGTTTTATACCACAACCATGTATATGCCATTTGCATGACCGCAGAAAATGCTTCCGCTCATTCCAAAATTGTGGGCTATGCCATGGATGGATTCCCGATTTATGGACCTTATGCTTATAGCAATACAGACGGAACAGGTGCTATTAAAAGAATGACGAGCAGTTATGTATTAACCAGCAGCACCTCCAGAGCCAGCGGCACCAATGGCACCACAACAAACGGACCGCCAGTAAATTCAACCTATCCTCTAGGATCTATGTGTGAAGATTATGTATATACTTCCGGCGCAGGAGACCTGGATTTATATAACGGAAGGATATGTGTAACACCAGAATATCCTTCCGGCACATATGCTTATTTTGTTACCATTGATGCATTGAATGTTCCACAATATCCCTTTGTAATAGGGCCTAAGTATTATGGTGTAGTGGCTTCTACCAGTACGAGTGCAACAATTCCGGTTGGTGCCACCTTGTACACGGGACAGTCACTTCCGGTGGATATTTATGATTTTACCGTTTCTGTGCATAATAACAAAACTGCGTCAATACGATGGGTTGTGGGAACAGAAATAAATGTAGATCATTATGATGTTCAAAGAAGCAGTAATGGATCTGTATTTACAACGGTACAAAATGTTACAGCTACCAACAATAGTAATTACCAGGCAAATGATGAAAATTTAGCTGCAGGAAAATATTTTTACAGAATAAAAACGACCGACAGAGACGGATCTTATACATATTCTTCTATAGTAAGTATCAACATTACCAAATCAGGCACACTGATCATTCATAACAACACCTCTAAAGATCTTTTAACGATTCAATCAGATAATGCATTGGTGAAAAGAGATGTTATACTGATAAATATGAACGGGCAGATCATTAATAAAGGTGTTTTACAGCAAGGCATGACGTTACTGAATATGAATATACAAACCGTTTACGAGGGTGTTTATGTGGTGAAGGTTACAGATGGCAAAAATACCACGACAGCAAAAATAATCCTCGGCCATTAATGACAAGATCAATCATCATACTTCTGTTACTGATCTTTACCCTGGATGCTTCTGCACAACAATTTAATTTAACATTCCGTCATTATGCCGGCGATTCCGAATTGTCAAAACAAACAACTTATTACAATTTTTACAACCAGCCTTTCTCAGTCAGTAAATTCAAATATTATATCAGCAATATTTCACTGACATCCTCTGATGGCAAACCCTGTTTTTTTGAATCATCCTATTTAATAGATAATGATGATGATGAAAGTCAACGAATTATTTTACCGGTTGGGAAAGATCATAATTTTTCTTCAGTAGAATTTATCATTGGAGTAGACAGTCTTCACAATTGTTCCGGAATACAAAGCGGAGCACTGGATCCGCTGAACGGGATGTTCTGGAGCTGGAACACAGGTTATATCTTTTTAAAACTGGAAGGAATATCAGCGTTGTCCACATTACCTAAAAATATGATCGAATATCATATTGGTGGGTATGCTTACCCGAATGCAGCCATCCGGAAAATTAAGATAGCACTTAACAAAACCAAATCTGCCGTGTTGAAGGTTGATGTAAATAAATTATTATCGGCAGTGAATAAAATTGATTTCAGGCTTATTCCCTCCATTACAGGAAAAGAAAATGCAACAATGATGGCAGATAATTTTTCATCGATGTTTATTTTATCTGAATGAAGAAGTGGTACTTAATATCATTGATGACGATCTGCTTATTTACAGGTTACAGTTTTATAACTGATGAATGGAAATGGGATAAACCAAAAGCATT
>JANNZE010000039.1:0-5152 GCA_031410455.1 Chitinophagaceae bacterium
CAAACCTGAGTATGATAAATGTGTTGCTATCTCTACAGATGCTTCTATTAAAAAAATGTTGTTGCCGGGTGCTATTGCATTGCTCTCTCCTATTATTATTGGTTTTGTTTTTGGTCCCGAAGTATTGGGTGGCTTTTTAGCTGGTGCTACTGTAAGCGGTGTATTGATGGGAATGTTCCAGAACAATGCCGGTGGAGCATGGGATAATGCAAAAAAATCTTTCGAAAAAGGTGTGGAGATCAATGGTGAGATGTTTTATAAAAAATCTGATCCGCATAAAGCATCTGTAACAGGAGATACAGTAGGTGATCCATTTAAAGATACTTCCGGCCCATCGATGAATATTCTTATTAAATTAATGAGTATCATCAGCCTGGTAATTGCTCCTACACTTGCAGGAATGTATAACACCAAATCAAGTGCACATAACAGGGCAGAAATGCACAAGTCAGTTAAGCAAAGCGCAGAAATAAAACTGATCAGAAAAGATGGTAAAGAAACCGCTGCAAATGCTGATCTGAAAAAAAGCGCAGAACAATTAGTGGATGCTCTGGCCAATGACGGTGTGCTGGATAAAACAGATTATACATTATCTGTAATCAATGGTGAGATCATTGTGAATGATGTAAAACAGACGCCAAATTTCAATGTACGTTACCAGACTTACCTGGATGCATTTAAAGAGACTGACCTGAATATGAATGTCTATAAAAACAAATAATTATTTTTACATAATTCAGAAGCCCTGGTCTTTACCGGGGCTTTTTTGTGTTCGGGATGTGCGGGATGTGGGTTACGGTATCCTTTTTAGTAATAACAATTTTACTTTATTGCACCCGAATCAAATAAATTTATCATTGGTTTCCTACTCATAAAATTATAGAATCCCAAATCTAATATTTAACTTCTCCTATCTCCTGATCTCGAATCCCACATCCGGTACAAATCTGACTTTATCATTTTTTTGACAAACGGAAATAATCAATTACGAATTAATTCCTATATTCGCTACGAAAACAATCGTAATATGTTGAAATCCAAAGTTCAGAAGCCTACGGAAAGTGAAATTGAAATTCTGTCCATTTTATGGGATAAGCAATCGGCAACAGTCCGCCAGGTGCACGAAGAATTGCTCAAAATAAAAGATGCAGGTTACACCACAACCCTGAAACTGATGCAGATCATGTTTGAAAAAGGACTTGTTACGAGGGATGATTCCAATAAAACGCATATTTACCAGCCGGCAGTATCCAGAGAAAAAACCCAGAAACAATTTCTGAATAAAATGATCGACAGTTTATTTTCCGGGTCGTCAGCAGAACTGGTTTTGCAGGCACTCGGCAATAAAACATCCACAGAAGAACTGAATAAAATTCAAAACTTAATTGAAGAATTGAAAAAGAAATAAACATGGAAGCATTTGCAACCGATGTATGTCTAACCCTATTGCACAGTTTATGGCAGGCCGGAATATTGTATCTATTATTCTCCCTGTTTAATATAACCAGCATAGTTAATCCATCAGCAAAAAGAAATATGCTGATGGGTATGTTGTTATTGCAACTGATCTTATCTATAATAACTTTTACAATTGTCTCTGCTAATATTTCGTTCGGCTGGATAGCATATTATCGTTTACCAAAAAGTATTTTATCTGCTTCTTTCGATACCATTTCTGTGTATGCAATTTTGTTATATACAATACTGGTCTTTTACAGAATAGCTGTTCATATTTCCCAGTACAAACGCCTTTTACATTTTCATCGTCAGCAGTTCATAAAGCCGAATGCAGATATCAGGGTATTTACGCAGTTGAAAGCTGCAGAGATGGGCATAAAGAAAGTACATATCTGGCTGACCGATCAAATATGCACGCCATTCACTTATGGTTTTCTGAAGCCCTGTATTTTATTACCGGTTGCACTCGTGAATCAATTGAACCTACCAGAAACTGAAGCGCTGATCATTCATGAACTTACGCATATTAAAAACAGGGATTATATTCTGAATTACTTTGTTTTGCTGATGGAAACGGTGTTTTGTTTCAATCCTTTTATTTTCCTGATATCCCGCAAAATAAAACTGGAAAGAGAAAAGAGCTGCGACCTGCAGGTTTTGCAATATGAATATCCTTCTGTTTTGTATGCAGAGGCTTTACTTAAAACTGCCCTTCATCGCGGAAATACATATGCATGGCAAATGGCAGCTGTATCAGAAAAACATCAGCTACTCAACCGAATCAAATTTTTTACCCTTGAAAATAATTTTTCAAAAATGAAAAAAACATTCAATCCCATCAACTATGCATTAATGCTTTTTGTGGCTTTCATGAGTATCCTGATAATAGCTGATGATAACAATACAGGCACAGGCGGAAATTCTAACAAGATCCGTTTTTTAATGCCATCATACTCTTATCACTTACCTGTGAATACAGAAGAATCAAACGGGATATCAGCAACGTCACCTGTTGCAGAAACAGTAAATAAAACAATTGCAAATCCTCGTCCGTCTGTTGCAATAAATACATCAACAGTACCTGTACCGGAAGTACCAGAAGTAGCGGTAGAAGCTTTGCAGGTGAATAATACAGAACCGGTATCCAAACAAATTTTGATCAGGGAACAGAATCCTGCAACGGGAAAGATCAGCACATATGTTTTCAAAAGTTCCTATATAAACGGAGAATGGACAGCAGAACCGATTTTTACAGTTATTGAAAACAAAGCTGATACCTGTAATGAAAACAGGGTTGTGGAAATAAAGGAATTCAGTACTGAACAATAATTACCAGATATTTCTCGGGCAGAGATCTCCGTATTTGTTATTGATGATGAATCCGATCATGATCTCGTGACTGTTACCTGTGTAATTTCGTAAACGGTTAGTAGTAGCCACTTCATAGGCATAACTCAGGTTAAAAGTATTGGATACATGAAATCCTGCCATTGCAGAATAACCACCTATTAAATCAGAATAACGATAACTGGCTCCGAGCCAGAACAAATCCTGGTATTGTAATTTTGTATTTACATGCACACCTGTTAATTGCGGCTGCCAGTACTGTACCATGAACGAAGGAAGTAAACTCAGGTCATCTGAGAGTTGAAAACGATATCCTGCAGTAAGAAAATAATTAGGTGTATAATAAGTTCCGTATTTATTATTCTTCACAAAACTGGCTTTCCCTGGAACAACATTCATTACTGAAATACCTGCAAAATAATCTGCAGAATATAACCACAATCCTACTCCCAGTTCAGGTTTCAGTTTTTTCAATTCCCCTGAAGAATATCCGATAGCGAGGTCATCATCATTGTAATCAGCAAAATAAACCTGTGAACGGTCGAGACTCACACTTGATAAACCTGCAGAGATGCCTGCAGATAATGTTGTTTTAGGACCCAATGGTTTGTGATAGGCATAAGATGCAGCAAGAGACCAGCGATTAAAATATCCTGCTTTATCATTGGTGGCCGTAAAGCCGATACCGTGGTGTTCCACGGGAGCTGTATAATCTTCCCAGTATTGCTTACCGCGTGGATTATCTCCCGGAACTTTAAAGGAAGTAGCACTGGTTCTGAGATCCCCTTTTCCAATAGGTCCGTGAATGGAAAAATAAGTGGTAACAGGAGCACCTTTGATGCCTGTCCACTGATTGCGGTTGCTCAGTTTGATATCCGTGTAATTTTCTATCCCCGTAACTGCTGGATTCAGTATAAAATTATTCAGTATGTACTGCGTATAAGAGGGTTTTGCCTGTGAAAATGAATAGTGCATCACCATTAGCAAAATGCCCGTGCAAAAAACAGTCTTCTTCATATATGTGGTTTCTGCCCTGGGCAGTGATAGCAAAGGGTATTTATTTTACAATGGCTACATAACCTTTTACAGGTGCTCTGCCACTTCCTGGTTCAATGATATAATAGTAGGTATCTACCGGTAATGGTTTACCTTTTAAAGTACCATCCCACGGTGTAAGATAACCTCTTGACTCAAATACTTTTTGTCCTGTACGGGTGAATACCTGCACCTTGCAATCCGGGTAGGCATCCAGGAACTGAATCCTCCATGTATCATGCTGACCATCATTATTAGGGGTGATCGTATTCGGAATCATCGGAGTTTTTAATACACTTACAAATAACTGGTCAGATATTGCACAACCGCCCGCTCCTGTTACCAGTAGTGAATAAGTCATATCATCAGTTGGAGTACATACAGGATTTTTAATTGCTGTATTATTCAGATATGTTCCGGGCGACCATAAGAAATACAGATCATTTCCAGAAACAGTTGGATTCAGGGTTACAGAACTTCCCTCGAGAACAAACAGATCTTCACCTGCATTCACCACCGGGTAAGGATATACGGTAAATGATTTGGAAAGTGTATCACTGTAACAGCCGAAACTGTTTACAATATATAAACTTACAGGGAACGTATTCGCATTGGCGTACAACCATTCTTTGGTTTGGTCATTGGATGTTCCGCCATCACCGAAATCCCACCACCTGGTTACAGTTGTACCGTCTTTAGGATCACTCAGATCGTAGAAGTATACAGTTTCGCCTAAACAAACAGAAGGCTTATTAGTATCGAATATCGCTTTAGGTTTTGGATGGATCGTATTTACAACGATGGTGGTATCATTTGTACAGCGGTTGTTACTTACCACCTGCAAATGCACATTGTATGGCCCGGTGGCATAATAGGTATGTACCGGATTGGTGGCCTGGCTGCTGTTTAAAGTTCCGCTGGCAGTATGATCAAAATTCCATGTATATACGAATGCGTTTTCAGTACCATCAGCAATAGTGCTGGCATTGGTGAACTGTACAGCTGCAACTGGCAAACAAACACTGGATGAGAAAGTAAAATCAGGATGAGGTTGCGGATGTATGGTAACAGGTTTTATTTCCGGTGTACTTTTACAACCATCACTTGTAGTAACTACCAGTTCAACATTAACCGGTTGTGCTAAAGTATAAGTATGTGAAACCGGGCTATTATTTGGCTGAACAACAACCGGTGAACCGTCGCCATAATTCCATGTGTAATTAGTGATCGGTTCGCCGTTGCCTGCAGATAAATTGGTAAATATATTGCTGATTTGAAATATTGTACCATTAATGCTGTATTGCAAAGGAGC
>JANNZE010000040.1:0-1695 GCA_031410455.1 Chitinophagaceae bacterium
CCAGTTTCATTAGATAAAGGAACAATTTGATTGGCAATAATTGTTGAAGATGATAATACTGGTTTCAACTTATCAGAATTATAACCTCCGCCAAAATCACTGGAAAATTAAATTGCAAATATTCCTGACTTGTGAAATAAAGTGGCGTGGCCATGTAATCCAACAATGATATCCAGAACATCGCCAATCATTTGTTTATAATTCCCATATAAATTATCCAGTGTATCTAAATGATTTTTTACAACACTAAACTGCTCATCTGTTAAATTGATTTCAGATATAGATTTCAATCTTTCCTGCAATTTTTTGTACCGGTAATTTTGTATTCCACTTATGGCCATGTTTATTTTTATCGGGCTCTGCGATATTATGCCAAGTTGTAGATAATAAAAAAAATTTCAGGTTAACAAAATATCAATTAAATGTTAAGTAAAATTTTTAATGAATTTGAAATACCAGACTAAGCAATGTAGATAAAACCAAATTGCTCATCTGTTCATGGTAGTATAAATTTTTAAAACACAGAGATGAAGAGATAAACACAAGAGAAAGTATAAAATCTATTCCGTATGTAAATCTATCCACTATGCCAACAACAATTTGCGTAAAGTTTCATCGAGGCTCATGACAAATCAGAGTAATAATTAACCAGTCTTTTTTTATTCTGGTTTAGTACAAAAAAACGATTAATGATTTTTTTACACCAATCAATCTTTTTTTACAATCTCTTCTATTACACGAAGTGAACCGGTTATAAGATAATATCCATACCTCAGTTTGAATTCTTTTGTATCCGGATCATACGTATTGTTACATTCGGCGGAACGGGACCATTGCGGTATTAAAGGAGCAGGTAATCCGGAGGTAAATAAGGTAATATGGCCCGGACCATTTGTTACATCAGGATATTCTATAATGGTTAACCGGTTGGTAGATGGATCCACATCAAGGATAACCGACCAGGCTGAATCTCCATTATCAAAAGATGGGATATCTCCTATTTCACACAATACGGAGGAAGCTGTGTGCCTGTATAATATTTTGGGTGTATTGATATCTCTCGGAACGGAAGGATGATAATAATATCCAACAGCAGTATAATTACCAGCATAATCCACCACATTATTTTGCCTGCTTACGTTATTTTTTGAACAACTGAAAAAAGATAAAATAATCATGCAAATAATTATATTCTTCATCACTACCTAAATATACCTTTTTTAAGCTGAAATAGAAATTTACCTTGATGTATGAACACCCATCTCATCTATAAAATTGTAAGAAGTAGTTGTTTTATTCTATAAAACTCTTCCAACAGGATATAACAAATATCGTCGTCTGTGCCTTTTTTGGGTAATTTTTTTGCAAAAATAAAAGAACATATAAATTGATTTGAACTAAACGTACTTTTTCCCTTGATGAAAAAGTACCAAAAAGATCAAGAAAGGAAATATATACCGGCCATTTCCTTTCTTTTAGCTTTCCACGTCATATGTACAAAGTAGGCTGTGATGTATATCGCTATTCAACGCCTTTACATTACGGACTTTTAGATATTCAAAATCTTCATCCTATCAAAAATTCATGCATTCCATCTGAGCCTACTATGCACAACTGCCCCTCATAGCTGTTCTGACAAACGTGCTGTATATCGTTTGTCTGTTCCTTTTTTTGGTAATTTTTGCAAAAAAAAAC
>JANNZE010000041.1:0-2838 GCA_031410455.1 Chitinophagaceae bacterium
CTTTAATAATCCAATTGAAATTAATGTCAGTATTATGAAAATGGCTAATAAACCGGAGTAATAAAAAAAAACCTTTAATGCTTTTGTATTCAATTTCTTACGAAAAAAAATACAAAATATTAAAGGTAGAAATTCAAATAAAATACTAATATCAGCTAAAGTTTTCAGAATGAGTTTAGTTTTGACTTCCAAAAGTAATTAACTCAATTCCAAAATCAAAATTTAGTTGATTTAGAACCAAAAAAGTAAACCTCCTAAGAATGTTAACATAAAATAAAGTTTTGTGGTTATGATTAAATTCAACAACAACTTCCTTCAATTCTGCGTGGTACACAAGAGCTTTAGAAAATATTGAATTCGCCACCAAAATCATAAAAGTCAATACCAGCAAGGGTTTCGTTGATTTTTACCCTAAAATTTTCAATTAAAAATGAGGTATTTCTACGAAACGAAGATAGTATTTTTACTATTCAAACCTATCGGAACTTTACTACGTAGTTATCCACGCATGTTAACAAAGTAGAAGATTAATGCATTTTCTATTCGTTTATACACACAATGTGTATTTGCAAATCAATGGTTTACAAAAGTTTTACCGTATTTCTACGTGGATTTAGATGAAAAACGTAAATTGTCATAACGTAATTATACGAAGATGTACTGATAATTATAAGATAATCAATCTCTTAACTGTTATTTCTATATCGACGTATTTTTTAAATTTGTTTTCTGTAATTTCATAAAAAACTAACCCCCGGGAATACAATGTCTGCTGATAACCTGATCAAGATCGCCATTGCGGACGATCATAAAATCTTTAGAGATGGTATTAAGATGGCGCTCTCCAACAAGGCCAATTTGAAAATGTTGTGGGAAGCTGAAGATGGAAAAGATATGATGCATAAAATATCCATCAAGAAACCTGAAGTATTACTGATGGATATCCGGATGCCGGAAATTGACGGTATCAATGGTATTCAACTCATCAGGAAGGAATACGAGGATATCAAGATCATCGTGTTAACCATGTACGATGACCAGCAGATGATCAGCAAAATGATGGAAATGGGTGCCAATGCTTACCTCACCAAAACAACGGATCCTGAAGAGATATATGAGGCCATTCTAACCTGCATGAATGATGACTTCTATTTTAACGAACTGGTGAATAAGGCAGTAATGGGTAAACTGATGCAGAAAAAAAATGTGCGTCAGCATTATGGTGCCAATACTCCTATCTCTTTTTCAGAAAAAGAGATCAAAATTTTACAATTACTGGCAGAGGATAAAACTACAGAAGAGATCAGTAAGACTATATTTCTGAGTCCCAGGACCATTGAAACCATCCGTCAGAATATGAAAACGAAAGTGAATGCCAAAACGATCGGAGGATTGATCATGTATGGAATGCGGAATAAACTGATTGAATAATTAAAAAGTTACAATCCCGTTCTTTACTGCATAAATTGCAAGACCCACCCGGCTTTTCACATCCAGTTTATCAAACAAAATGTCGCGGAATCCATCGACAGCTCTAGGAGTGATCCCTATTTTGGCGGCTATTTCTTTATAAGTAAGGTCCGTGCTGGCGAGTTTTAAAAAATCGATCTCCTTTTCTGATAATAATGCCCTTTCAATAGAAGTTTGAGAACTGTTGTTTTTATGAAAAAAAGATGCCAGTTTACCTGTAGCGGAATGAGAATAATAGTATCCATGTTCCATTACTGAATTCAACGCATCATTCAGCTCTTTTGGATGAATGTCTTTTTTCAAAAAACCCCGCACTCCCATTTGTAATAAACGTATAAGGGCAATATCAGAATCATACATGGTAAGCGTAAGAATACTTACATCCGGGTAATTATCATGCATCCAGCGGGCCGTATCAAAGCCGTCCATTTTAGGCATATTCAGATCAAGCAAAAGTATATCCGGTTTCGAACCTGCTTTTAATACTTTCATCGCTTCTTCTCCATCTCCTGCTACGCTGCAAACCTTAAAATTATCGAAAGTATTGATCAGGGAGGCTAAAGCATCTCTTAAAACAATATGATCGTCCGCCAGCATTACTGAATATTTATGTTTTGGCATTGTATGGTATTTTTAGATTTACACTTGTTCCAGTTCCTTTGCTACTCAAAATTTCAAAAGTTCCATTGATCATATTGGCTCTTTTCCGCATATTTTCCAGCCCTAAACCCTGAAAAGATGTGTCGTCACAAATAAACCCTTTCCCATTATCCATTATCTGTACAGATAAAAATTCTTCCGTATAATGTACTTCTATTTCTATGGTAGATGCATTTGCATGCTTAACTATATTTTGTATTGCCTCTTGTACAATTCTAAATACAATTAATTCTTGTTGTAAGGCTAAAATGAATACCTCTCCTATAACACGAAATTTAATTTGAAATATTTCAATTTTCGTCACCTGCTCTACTTCCAGTTGTAATGAACGAACTAATCCATGTTGCACTAAAAGGTCAGAACTTAAACTTCTGCTAAGATTTCGTAATTCTTTTAGAGCTTCACCTATAAGCTCAATAGTATCGTCAATACCAATTATATTCAATCTGTTTAAATGCAGTTTGGCAAAACTTAATTTCTGACCAATGTTATCATGGATTTCTCTCGAAATATGCTGAAAGGTTTGCTCCTGTATCTCAATTTGAGTGAGCAAGAGAAGGTTTTTATGCTCAATTTTTAATTTATTAATTAACCTGAGATGTGATAATTGTTTTTTCTTATACGAATAGATCAAATAGGTAATCAGGAGTACCATACCAAAAAAAAGGAGTGTACTTAAAACCAAAGCACTTATCAAATATTTTTTAT
>JANNZE010000042.1:0-1905 GCA_031410455.1 Chitinophagaceae bacterium
CGCTTTTGCCACCTGCTGCCAGATTCTCGTGCTCAGTGTTTTCAATGGTTTTGAAGGACTGGTGAAATCTCTTTACGGAACTTTTTATGCAGACATAAGAGTATTGCCTTCCAAAGGAAAAATTTTTGAAATGGACAGTTCCACCATTCAGAAATTACAACACCATCCTTTGGTGAATGTTGTAAGTATGATAGTGGAAGAAAAAGCACTTTTACAAAATGGCGATTACCAGAGTACAGTCATACTGAAGGGCGTTGATAAAAATTATACCTCCGTAACAGGTGTTGCGCAAAAAATAAGGGAAGGTCAGTTCGATTTGGGAGATACAGATCATCCGAAAATTGTAATGGGAATTGGTATACAGAATGCTGCAGGTATCATCATGAGTGAAGCTTTTCCTCCGGAACCCGTTACTGTTATTCTTCCAAAATACCGTTCTGTTTCCAATGATCTGCTGGAATCCTTAAGTGAAGGTAATGTAACAACCAGTGGTGTATTTGCCATTCAGCAGGATTTTGATAACCAATATGCGATCGCAGATATCGGTTTCATGAAACAACAAATGCTATTATCACCTGATCAGTTTAATGCTGTAGAAATAAAACTGGCGCCGGACGTAAAACTGGAAGATGCACAGCAACAATTGCAGCAATTACTCGGACAAAATTTCCAGGTTCAAACCCGGTATGAGCAGAACATGAGTTTATATACCACCATGCGGCTGGAGAAATGGGCGATCTATGCCGTACTTACTCTGATCCTGATTATAGCTGCATTCAACATGATCAGTTCCCTCACTATGCTGGTATTGGAAAAACAAAAAGATATTTTTATTCTTCAAAGTATGGGTGCTTCTGCATCGGTGGTAAGAAGAATATTTTTAAGTGAAGGACTCATACTCGGCATTGCCGGAGCAGGCATAGGTATTTCCGTAGCTACACTTATCTGTTTGCTGCAATTGAAATTTCAGCTGATCAAACTCAAAGGCGGATCTTTCCTGATAGATTATTTTCCGGTAAAATTATCTGCCACCGATTTCTTGCTTGTGGCAGGTGGTGCGTTGCTCATCGCCCTGCTGGCCGCATGGTTTCCTGCGCATAAGGCGGCACAACAGAATGTGATATTATCTGATTGATCAATAATCTCCCAGTGTTTCCGGCAACTGCGCCAATGCCAGCTTCAACTGATCGTCGTTAGGTGCAATTCCGTGCCATTCGTGGCTACCCATCATGAAATCAATGCCAAATCCCATTCCTGTTTTCATCAGAATTACAACCGGCTTTCCTTTTCCCGTGAGCGTTTTCGCATGATTCAAACCATCCACCACCAACTGCATATCATTGCCATCCATTTCTGTTACTTCCCAATCGAATGCAAGAAATTTGGCACGAAGGTCCCCAAGGTTCAAAACTTTATTGGTAGAACCATCAATCTGCTGTCCGTTCCAGTCAATGGTTGCTATGTAATTGTCTACTTTATTATGAGATGCGAATAAAATCGCTTCCCAGTTCTGGCCTTCATCCAGTTCACCATCGCCATGCAGGGAAAATACAATACGGTTATCATTATTCATTTTTTTTGCCAGTGCAGCACCTATGGCCACGCTCATTCCCTGCCCTAGTGATCCGCTTGACATTCTTACGCCCGGAAGATGTTCATGTGTAGTAGGATGCCCCTGCAAACGGCTGTTGAGTTTTCTGAAAGTGGATAGTTCCTGAACGGGAAAATATCCGCTCCTGGCCAGCACACTGTAAAACACCGGAGAAATATGACCATTGCTTAAAAAGAAAAGGTCTTCGCCAATACCGTCCATTTTGAAATCCCTGTCGTGGTGCATGATCTCAAAATATAAAGCAGTAAGAAATTCTGTACAGCCCAGAGAGCCGCCCGGGTGCCCGCTCTGAA
>JANNZE010000043.1:0-2021 GCA_031410455.1 Chitinophagaceae bacterium
CACTTAGATTTTCTGCAGTTCCTGATTCATGGGCGAGTGCAAGGCCCTTAGATGCATAATCCAAGGCAGCTTTATTACGGCTGGATGGTAGTTCGCCAATTTTAACCATGTCACTATCATGCATCCTGTTATAAATGTCACCAAGCCCGATAAGATCGTCAATCACCCCACCTTTACTCAAAGCTTTTTGATCCTCTGATAATGCTTTCTTGTAATACTCAAGGGCTTTTACATAATTATCCATTTTGTCGTAAACGTATCCAATACCGCCAAATGCTGCGCCCAGCGGCATTCCTTCTTTCTCATATATTTTAAGAGCTGCCAGATTATAGTTTAATGCGCTGTCATAGTTTAATAAATTTGTTTGCACGAGTCCAATATTTCCAAGCGCCATTGCCATGGAAAGTTTGTGATCGATCAATTTGAAATATTTAAATGCTTTCTGATAATTTTCAATGGATTGTTTGTTATCAAAATAGTAATAAACAGTTGCCAGATTATCGTAAGCTATTCCCATTAAATAATAGTCATTTGAATGTTCGGCGATCTCAAGTGCCTTGTGCAAATATTCTATTGCTTTTAAAGGATTTGATAACTTATTCCATACAAGACCAATCATTACTAAACAAATACTTTCTAAAGATTTATCATCAAGCTTTGTACTGATATTTATACTATTCTGAAAACTTTGTAAAGCCTTTGAAAATTGGGAAGTACTCATGTATATAGTGCCATAGCCATAATTTAATTTTGCTTCAAGATTTTTGTCTTGCACAACTGAGTTTACCCGCGAGGATAACTGAAGATAAATCAATGCCGTATCTAAAGAACTTTTAGTAATATTATTAAATGCCACATTAAAATAGGCAAATCCGATTCCTTTATTCCATTGTTTTTTTTGAGCAAGCTGAAGTGCCAGATTTCCATACCGAATACCTTCATTGTAATCACTATATCCATAAGCAAAGGATATCTTATTTAAAAGATTTATTTTATTCGTGTCGCTTACGTTATTATATAATTCTTTTATAAGGGAATCAATTAAAGGTTTTCCTTGTTTTTGGGCAGAGGTAATAAATGGTGACAATAGGAATAAGAGAAATATTTTTTTCATAAAATTTTTTGTTCCCTTTTGCTTGTAAATAATTCAGTTTAATTGTCGTTAATATGTTACTCAGATTTCTTTTTTACTTTCCAGAAAATACATTTTCATTTTTCCTTTATTTTTCGCCTCCAATTCTCCGCGGTATGTACATTCAAATTCATCTTTCACCAGATGATAACTTTTTTCTGAAATATTTATCATTCCTTTCTCGCTGTTCTGTTCCATACGTGCTGCTGTATTTACCGCATCGCCCCAAATATCGTAAGCGAACTTTTTTGTTCCTACGATACCTGCGACCACAGAACCTGAATGAATTCCTATGCGGATATTGAACGATTTGCTCCCTGGTTCATTATTTCGGAGTTTCATAAAATCTCTTATTTCAAGGGCAGCCATCATTATGTTTTGTGCATGCATCGTATTACCGGCAGGCAGCCCACAAACTGCCATATATGCATCTCCGATTGTTTTTATTTTTTCTATATTGTATTTACCAACAATTTCATCAAAAGCTGTAAAGCAATTATCCAGTTCGGTCACCAATTCCTGTGGAGTCATTCTTTCAGCTGCTCCGGTAAAGTTTACAAAGTCAGAAAATAAAACTGTTACCTCGTCAAAGTGTTTGGCTTTAGCATAGCCTTTAATTTTCAATTCTTCTGCAACTTCAGCGGGAAGGATATTCAGCAACAGACTGTCAGATTTATTTTTTTCAAATGCAAGCAGTTTGTTGGATTTCTTTTGGGAGTTATAGTTTTTAAAAATGAAAAACGAAAGCAATAACAACATTCCTACACCAGCAAAAGCACCGTATGTATAAGTTCGCTGCTTTTGTAATTTAAACCGGGCAATCCTTTTTGTTTCTTCATTCTTTAAACTATCAGATAGTTGTTGTTTATCAAAACCAAACTGCATATCC
>JANNZE010000044.1:0-7219 GCA_031410455.1 Chitinophagaceae bacterium
TGCAAATGTTATTATTGATACAGTTGGTTCGGTGATCAATGGTCCTGTTAATAGTTGCAGATATACTTTGCCTTCTGGCGTTATTGCTTCCTATACAATTGAGGCCACAAGTCCCTCATCCATCTTATGGACAATACCTGCGCATGCAATTCTTTTAGGCGGTCAGGGAAGTCAAACAATAACCGTACAGTATACTTCATTATTTACATCAGGTACTGTTTCTGTTAAAGTTATACGTACTTGTGGTGGTACTGTAACAAGGAGTTTATCCATTACCAGGACACTCCCTGTAACAGGTTTGATTTCCGGTCCTGTAAATGCCTGCTCAACGCTGGAAACATCAACTTCAGCAACATATAGCGTTGCTGCAAATCCGAACGTATTATATTATCAATGGATATTGTCACGGGGAATGTCATTTGCCGGAAACGATTCTACATCCAATTCTGTGGCGGTTAATTTTCAGCCAGGATTTACTTCTTATACTTTAAGAGTTGTTGCGGTATCCGGCTGTGCCATCAGTGATACAGCTAAACTCACGGTGTTGGTTTCAAAACCTGTTGCTCCTTTATACATCACAGGGGAGACCAATGCCTGCCCTTTCATCGGAACTGATTCAGTGATATATTATCAGACACCTAAAATACTGAGCAGGGGAAATTATTTATGGACTGTTCCGCAGGGAATAACCATCGTATCCCGACCGGGAGGTTCAGGAACTTTAAATGACACCATCATAGGAGTGAAGTTTGATAATTCTTTTGTTGCCGGTACTTTTATTACCGTGCAGACCGTGTCTCCATGTGGTACGAGTTTAATGAAAAATTTAATTATCACCAGGTCATCTGCACCTGTACCATCACCAATCAGTGGTCCAACCAATACCTGCGCATTAAAGGCGGGAATTAATAATCCTGACGGTACGCCTGTGGTATACAGGATTAATAAAGTGCGCTTTGCTACTTCTTACAACTGGACATTGCCCGCAGGAGTTATATTATTGTCTAGAAATACAGGGATGAACGATACCGCCATAACTGTTCGTTTCGAAGCTTCTTTCACCGGCGGTAATATTGCCGTGCAATCTGTTAATGGTTGCGGCATAAGCCTGTTCCGGACACTGGCTGTAAAAGATGTGACAGTGGCCATGCCAGGAGCTATAACAGGTCCTGTTAATCCATGTCCTTTAATTGGAGGTCCTGATACCAGTACTTACCGGATAAATAAAGTGGCCGGTGCAACCCTTTATAACTGGACTGTTCCTGCAGGTGCGTTCATTGTTGCCCATCCGGGAATGGCAGGCTCACCAAATGATACGATCATTGTGGTTAAGTGGACTTCCGATTTTATATCAGGCTCCATTTCAGTTCTCCCTCAGAATAATTGTTCTGTGAGCAGGTCTTTGAGAACATTAACTATAGTAAGAAGGTTACCCGGAATTCCTGGCATGATAAACGGGCCATCCAATCCTTGCCAGGCATCAGGAAACATTTCAACGTATAGTATTGCCGAATTACCATTGAATTCCAATTATGTAAAATGGACTGCTCCGCAGGATGCGGTGATTCTGGGGTCTGATACATCTTTATCAGTGCAGGTATCATTTTCCAATAATTTCAACTCAGGTACATTATCAGTAAAAGGTTTTAATAATTGCGCATCAGGTTCATCAAAATCAATCAATATACAAAGGAGAATACCATCTATGCCGGCTGCTATAACATCGGTTGTGTTGTCTGATTGTCCAGATCGTGTATATACTTATTCTATTTCCGCTATGCCAACCGATGCGGTTACCGTAGAATGGACTGTTCCGGGAGGCGGAACTATTGTGAGCGGACAAGGTACTACATCCATAATCGTATCTTATGCCTGGTTAAACATCAATGGCCAGGTAACTGTTTGCAGTATTGACGGGTGTAATCAGAAAGGAGTAACCAGAACCCTCAATGTGAGTTTGAATGCATGTTCAATTTCGCCGGTACCGGCAGGTAGCAGGAAGTTACAGAATGTTAATCCGAAAATAGATCAGCAGGAAATTGTGGGAATTACTGTAAGTACCTCAGCTAATGGTTTCAGAATTGTGGCATCAACAAGGGAAAATGAAATAATTCAGGTTCGGTTATGCGATATATCCGGAAGATTTCTGGAACAATTTGAAATGCGTAATACAGAAAGTAAAACATTTGGCCATACGCTTTATCCCGGAATGTATTTTATTGACATCCGTCAGGCCAACCAGCGCTTCGTGCGCCAGGTATTGAAGTTTTGAACCACATACCTTAATATTTAATAATTAACCCATCCTTTGCGATGGGTTTTTTAATTGCGGAATCAGAAACTTTTCTAAGTAAATGGTAAGAAAATGAAATTAAATGTGACATAGTATCTTTTAAAGTCAGCTTTATGACTTTTATATGAGTTGGCTTGGAATAATATGGAATCGGATTTTTTTTAAACATCAAGGCTTTTTTACCTGATTATAGTTTCAAATCAGGATAAAATGGAGTAGTTATAAATGCAAAAGACCACTCAACAAAGAATGGTCTTTTTAAAAGTGCCCCCCAATAGGGGAATCTCGAACCGTTTTATTGAAGATTTGAAACTTATATACAATCTAAAAGATATTCTCAAGCTGTAATCAGAACTTTAAAGGAGAAGCTGATAAATTTGTTACTGATGAGGTTGGTGAAGTGCCTTTACGACATTTAGCAATAATATATTTGAAGATGGAACAGCAGAGAGCCATTTTGAATGAAACGAAATGAAGCGGAACGACGGAAATAATGATGAAGTGCGATAAGAAGGACACTAACAGCTGCTTAAAGAAAACCTGTTCTCTTGGATGGATAGCACTTCTATTTTTACGAGACTACATGTCACGTTATGCAAGAAATGGTGTTACAATTATTAAGGTTTTGCTGTTCTGTTTCAGTGGCCTGATTCTCTTTATAGTATCTTAAACGTTTTTACAATTTGGTTACATTGTTGCACTATCCTATCTGAAATTAATCTCTCACTCATCAGGCGGTTTAAAAAACTTCCGCTTTAAATTTATTTTATGAAATATGCAATAATCTTATTCGCTCTCTTTGCATTTAACACAGCAGTTAATGCACAAACAAAAACAAAAAAACATGCTATGCATCATATGAACCATTCTATGAAGGATTGTGTTATGATGAAAGATGGCACTATGATGATGATGAAAAATGGTAAAATGATGGAAATGGATCATGACATGACTATGAAGAATGGTACTGTTTGTATGAAAGACGGAACCTGTAAAATGAAAAACGGTAAAACGATGATGATGAAAAACGGCGATAAATGTTATATGGATGGCAAAATGGTGAAAATGAAAATGTAATTTTTAAAGTACTCATAAATAAAAGCTGCAATTATAGCAGCTTTTATTTTATACAATTGTTTATGTCTTAGAGATTATGGCAGAAGCTATATTTTTTTTTTGAACACTGTTAGAGTTTTGCAGAATTCTGAGAATATTGGTTTTTAAGATTCGTTTTTAACCAGAATCATTTTAAATAATTCAATCCTTACTTCATGGTTTTTACCATCATTTTCCAGAGGAATAAAAGTAGTTTGCAAGCTCATGCCGTCTACAGATAGTTTCATCTCTTTTTCAATTTCAGATGTTGATTGATTGAACTGAATATTATAATTGCTGTTTTCAAAGCGATAATTTATCTCAAAATTTTCCCATTCTTCCGGGATACACGGAGAGAAAGTAAGTGTATTACCTATTCTCTTTAACCCGATAAAAGAATCAATAATGAGTTGATACATCCAGCCTGCAGAGCCGGTATACCACGTCCATCCGCCACGGCCTTTATGTTTTTCTTCAGCATAAACATCAGCTGCAATTACATAAGGTTCTGTTTTATAAATCGAAATTTTATCTGAAGTATTACCACGGTTTATCGGGTTAATCATCTGCAAAAGTTCCCATGTTCTTTTTGTATTGCCCTGTGCGGCAAAAGCCATAACAAGCCAGATAGCTGCATGCGTATATTGTCCGCCGTTTTCTCTAACACCGGGTACATATCCTTTTATATAGCCAGGGTTCAAATCTGATTTATTGAAGGGCGGATTGAATAACTGTATCAAGCCTTCTTCTTTACGCACCAGGTGTTTATCAGCTGATTGTATAGCAACTTTTGTGCGTTCCGTATCTCCTGCTTTTGATAAAACGGACCAGCTTTGGGCAATAGAATCAATTTTACATTCTTCATTTTCATGTGAGCCCAAAGGCGTGCCGTTGTCAAAATAAGCACGTCGGTACCATTCGCCATCCCAAGCTTCTTTATTAATATTGATGCGTAACGTTTCTGCTGCTTCTTCACATTTTTTTGAAAATGCTTCATCATTTTTCAGTAATGCTATTTTGGCAAACTTTATTAGAACATCGTAAAGGAAAAAAGCGAGCCATACACTTTCCCCTTTTCCTTCATTCCCTACTTTATCCATACCGTCATTCCAATCTCCGGAGCCCATAAAAGGCAGGCCATGTATGCCGAATTTTAATGCATGTTCAATTGATTTTACACAGTGTTCATACAAACCTGCAAAAATGTTTGACTGAACGGGAAGATCATAATAGGAATCTTCTCCTGTATTTAGTAATCTGCCTTCCAGAAAATAAATTTTTTCATTCAGGATTTCTTTATCGGCTGTGGCATTTATATAAGCTGCCGTAACAAAGGGAAGCCATAAATAATCATCTGAACAGGTAGTACGCACACCTCTTCCGGTAGGCGGATGCCACCAATGCTGCACGTCTCCTTCTTTAAACTGGCGGGATGCACACAGGATAATTTGTTCCCTTACAAGTTCGGGTTCCGCATGCATTAACGACAGCACATCCTGCAACTGGTCCCTGAACCCAAAGGCACCACCCGATTGATAGAATCCGCTTCTTGCCCAAATACGGCTGGCTAGGGTTTGATAATTTAACCAGCCGTTTGTAAGCATATTTAATGCAGCATCCGGGGTTTTTATTTGTACAGTACCCAATGCATGTTGCCAATGTTTATGAACTTTAGCCAGCGCCGTGTGAGCAGCAGCCGACCCGACACTTCCATTTATTACATCCAATGCATGCTGTGTATTTTTCCCCGCACCCAAGCGGAAAATTATTTCATGTTCTTCTTCTTCAACCAAATCAAACACAACCTGGATTACGCCGCACGGATCAAGAAGTGCACCCGTTTTTCCGGATAACCTTACCCTGTTTAAACCATCCGGATTATTCACTGTTCCGTTGCGTCCGATAAATTCCGTCCGATCTGTTGTGATGGCTTTATTGGTTCCGTCAGCATCAAAAAAAGCTACACGGTTTACAAATTCAGAACTGTATGAATTTCTTGCAAGTATAGCACCGCTTCCTTCATCAAGTTCTGTTACAATCTGCATGAGGTTTTTTGCACGGTGATTTCCTAAAACCCATTCCACATAACCGGTAGCAGTAATGCGGCGTTGCCTGCCAGATTGGTTACGAAGCTTTATTAAAATATATTTTACGGGAGCTTCTATATCAGTAAACACAGTCATTTCAGAATAGATGCCATCTTCACTATGTTCGAAAACACTGTAGCCAAAACCATGGCGGGTAATATACGGTGATCGGCCCCGGCAGGGCAATGGGGCAGGAGACCAGAACCTGCCACTCTCTTCATCTTTAAGATAAAATGCTTCTCCTTTAAGATCTGTAACAGGATCATTGTTCCAAGGCGTCAATCGTATCTCATGCGCATTTTCTACCCATGTATACGATTGCCCATTTTCACTTATAATGCTTCCGAAATGCGGATTTGCCAGAACATTTATCCAGGGAGCAGGTGTCCTGTTTTCAGAAGTGGTTGTGATGACATATTCTTTTCCATCTGCTGTGAAACCGCCGAGCCCGTTGAAAAATTGAAGGTCATTTCGGGGTATAATCGTTGTATAAACTGAGGGATATAATTTGGTTGGTAAAAAATATGGTATGGCTCCCTTTGCCTTAATACGCCTGTTTACCTGTTCTTCTAATGTACCGAAGCGATCAGCTATCACAATGTGTGCAACAGACTCAAATAATAGTCTGTCCTCATTGGATATTTGATCTGCTGATCTAATAAAAATTCCTCCAGGTTTATCTTTAAGTTCATGGCCTGTTTCAGGCGTAATAAGGCTTAAGATCTGCTCCAGCAATTCCTGTCTGTATCCGCCATGATCATCATTTAATATTACAAGATCTACCTGTAATCCTTTAAGGCGCCAGTAAAGATGTGCCTGTATCATTTTTTTTACAAGATTAATATTAGCGGCATCTTCAATCTGAACCAAAACGATCGGAAGATCCCCCGAAATTGAATAGCGCCACAACTCCGATTGTCCTTTCCTGTTTTTTAAGATAACATCAGGATCTGCTCTCAATAGTTGATTGGAAAAAATAACAGAACCTGCCAGTTGTGCATACAATTGCGCATCGGATTCTACAGCATTGATCTGCCGCAAAATTACCTGGCTGTGGGTCCATGCCAATTCTAAAACCCGGTTGGAGATATGGTGTTCCTGGTATTTATCAACTAAGTGTTTGCACACTTCTTTTGTTTCCGCCATGCCGGTAATAATATCTATTGTTACTGATTCATTCCCTTCTAAAATAATCCGGTATTGTATAGATATTATGGGATCTAAAACAGAACCATCCGTATCAGATAAAGATTCTTTGCTTTTCATTGCACGGGGATTACTGATGTTATTTCCCCTGCCAATGAAAAGATCTCGGTCTGTTTCGTAAGAAATATTTATTATTTCCGCATCATGAACTTTCATGAGGTGGAACATCCAAGGTGTTTTTTCTTCTACAGAGCGAGGCCTGCGCGTACACAGAATTGCATGGCGCTGTTCAATGATTTCCGTCTGCACAAATAAATTACTGAATGCCGGGTGTGCTTCGTCAGCGTCGGGCGTTGCAAGTACCACTTCTGCATAACTTGTTATTTCAATCACTCGTTTTTTACGAGAGTGGTTGGTTAAATGTACCCTTCTCAATTCAATATCATCTTCTGGTGATACTACAATTTCGGTATGGGTTTCTATTGCGGAATCCCTGCGGCGAAATTCTGCCCGGCCCTGCGAAAAAACAGCCTCGTAGTTATCTCCCTGCTTTAAGGAAGGGTGAAAAGCCGTTGACCATGTATTGTTACTATCAAGA
>JANNZE010000045.1:0-9072 GCA_031410455.1 Chitinophagaceae bacterium
CACAGCAACACCTGCACTGTTAGTGATTGTTGCATTAAAATAAACATAAGGATAACCAAGGTCTGCATTCCAGAATGAAAAATGACTTACAGATCCGGAATAGGTATTTCCTGTTTTGGTAGCAATACCTTCTTCCATCCATAATCCTTTAGCTTCGTCGAAATACCAGAGCGGGATGGATGCAGGTGCTGATGCGGCAATGCCAGACGGAATGTTCATTTTCAAGCTGGCTTCTTTGCCATCTGCGATCTGTAACAATTCTCCACCTGTTCCGGTCATCTCTACAGCGGCCATTCCATAAGTGGTAAGCTGATTCATATATCCATTGGCATTCACGGCACGTAGATCGCCGGGCATGATCGCATTCAATTCTCCTGATGTAGGATCTATCCATTGTGCTGCTACAGCAACCACACCACTGTAAGGAGCACCTGTAGTCGCATTTTTAACGGCATTCACCGGGAAGTTGATTTGTAATCCATTTGTAAGTGAAATGGTTCCGCCGGCAGTGGCTGTAAATGTTCCTGTAATATTTTTCCTTAATAATTTCAACCGAAAAAAAACTGTTTTTCCTTCTTCGGCAATAAATGTTTTAATGCCTTTAAAATATCCGCCGTATTCAACGGTAACAGTGGCAGATTGTTTCACAACATCAACATCAGTGAAACTGAAATATCCTTTTGAATCTGTTGTGGCTGAAGATATTCCCATCTTAACAACTGCACCTGACACCGGAAGATCATTTTCATTTGTAACAAAACCAGAAGCAGATGCACGAACCCTGGTGGTATAATCAGGCGTTGTTCCGGTAGGAAGATTGGTGGTATCCGTATCTTTTTTGCAGGATATCAGAATGGTCAATATAATGAACAGCAAAAAAGATATATTTCTTTTCATAATTTGTTATTGTGGTTCAAATATATTAAAAAGACCTGTTAGGTCTTACACCTGTTAGGTTTTAAAGTTCGTTCATATTCATCCATGAGTTGTATGAAAGTTTTTTTATCGGTAAACCACTGTAACACAGCTTCCCGCATAATAGGGGTAATTTTGTCAGATAAAATCTGGTGATAAGCTGAAAACTCATATTTGTTTGCTTTTTTACAAATCCCATGTTTGGTAGGATTGGTAAGTATGTAAAAGATGATGTGAGTAAAATAATTATCATCCGTTATTTCTTTCCTTTTAAATCGCTCCTGGATTAATCTCCCTGTTCTGTCATTTTTTTTATTGATTGCTTTTGCATATGCGTTAAAAACATTCGACAATGCCTTTGAAGCTGAATGATCTTTCACATTATCTTCAATACGAAGGAAAAAATGAAAATGATTGGGAAGTAAACTGTAACAATAGGTTTTTGCAATTGTATTTGTATATCGCCACCATAATTTCAGGAAATAATAATAATTGATTCGTTCCTTAAAAATGGTTTCTTTGTTATTCCCCCTGTTGTAAATATGATAATAACTACCCGGTTTTAATTTCTGGTGTAAATCCTGTTTCATAATTCAATTTTTTTCTTTTTGAAATTATGGAAAGGCAATAAATATAATCTGTTGAAAACAACAGGTATCCTGTTTTTATTCCTAATACCTGTTAGGTGTTAAACCTGTTAGGTCTTTCATATATTCATACTGCAATTCACCCATTCATTATCAAATTTTACACCTTTGATTTTTTTATAAAAATTGATCGCAGGTTCATTCCATTCCAGCACCTGCCAGACTATGCCATTGAATTTCCGCAGTTCACATTCAATGATCAACTGGTCAAACAGTATCTTTCCGATTCCTTTGCCACGCAATTTTTCTGTTATGATCAGGTCTTCCAGGTACATACGTTGTCCTTTCCACGTACTGTACCGCACATACCATAAGGCAAATCCTTGTACTTGTCCGTTTACTTCCGCCACCAAAGCCCACCACACAGGATGTTCACCAAATCCGCTTTGTTCAAAATGATTTTCATCCACCGTTACTTCATCCGGTGCTTTTTCATAAGCAGCCAGTTCTTTTATTAATTGCATCATTCTTGCACAATCTCTTTTTTCCGCGGCGCGTATCATCAATGACATAATAAATTATTTTCCGCAAAGCTATTATTCCAGACCATACAAATTATAATACCTTCAACGTATGAAAAAATTGCTGTTATCGTATGCATCTTATAATCTCTGGGCCAATCAACGCATTACAGATGTGCTGACGAACCTGGAAGATAATGTACTGAACCAGGAGATCAACAGCAGTTTCCCATCCCTTTTAAAAACCTTATTACATTTATGGGATGTGGAATCTGTATGGTGGCAACGATTGAAACTGAAAGAAGTGCCTGAATGGCCATCCGCCAGTTTTGAAGGGAATATTTCCACCATTTCCAACGGATTGTTGCAGGAATCGAAGCAATGGAGAGATTGGGTGAATTTAGCCACGGAAGCCGCCCTGGAACATGAATTCATTTACAGGAATTCCAAAAAGGAACAGTTCAAACAACCTGTTCATGAATTTTTACTGCACCTCTTTAATCACCAGACCTTTCACCGTGGTCAGATCATTACCATGATGCGCCAGGCCGGTGTTCAGAAAATTCCCAACACAGATATGATTGCTTTTCTCCGAAAAAAATAAGAATTTAATTGTGGTCTATCATGGTTAATGTGATACCATAACCATTGGTATAGCCGCTTCCTGTTGGCGTAGTAGGAGGCTGGTACTCATTGTGCAGAAAATATTTATAAACCATGCCAATTCCTTCAGCATAAATTTCATTACTGATATTTTTTTCACTGTAAGATCCCGGATCATCAGGATTGCCGATCACTTCATCTCGTTGAGTAACGGTCAGTGTTTTGTCAAGATCGAAATTTCCAACGGTGGCCGGTTCACCCACAGATTCGTAGGTATAATCCCAGTCGTCCATATATCGAACTTCTGAATTGAAAGAATATGTATCAATGAAACTGTTGCCTTTCCACATGTATTCATTGCGAACCGGTTGTTTCAATTTTATGAAACGCATATTATTTTCCGTGAATTCAAGCGAGGTTCCGGTATTTACGGCAAGAAATGTATTGTCGGGCTGCCATGCATCCGTTGCATTAGCCCTGATATACCTGAAAATGCGATAGGCCGGCCGTCCAAGATTATCGGTGATCAGGGAATCCGTAAGGTATTTCACTTCATAGCTTCTTACGGTATCACTCGTGCCGAAATTGGTATAAATAAGGGAATCTATTTTGTAGGTGATGTATTTTCCGGTCTCCAGCGGATAATAGTCTGCGATTGCAGCAGTGGAAAATTCTTCAGTTTTTTTACAAGCACTGAAAGTTATCAAAAGCAATAATGCACCCAGCAATCTATATTTCATACATACAAGATAAATAATTTGACCATTAAGATGCTTCCCGCTGAATGATTCCGCCACCAATCACATCGTCGCCTTCATAAAAAACAGCGCTCTGCCCGGGTGCTACACCTTTTACATCATTATAAAAACGTACCTGCACCCCATTTTCGTATGCAGCGATGGTTCCCAGCGCACCTTTATCTTTATAACGGATCTTTATCAGGGCTTCCATTTCTTCACTGATGGTGTCATATTTCATCAGGTTGATGCCTTTTACCTGCATAATAGCCTGGTTCAGGTCTTCCTCATCTCCCAGCACCACTGTATTGGTTTCCGGGATGATCTTTGTAACAAAAGCCGGTTTTCCGAGTGCAATATCAAGGCCTTTGCGCTGACCTACTGTGTAGAAAGGATATCCTTTATGGGTGCCTAAAATATTTCCGTGAACATCCACAAAAGATCCGCCGGACACTTTTTCTTCAAGTCCTTCCACGCGTCTTTTTAAAAAACCACGGTAATCGTTATCCGGTACAAAACAGATCTCGTAACTCTCACTTTTTTTGGCCAGTTCCGGGTAACCAAAATCATGTGCCATCTGGCGGATCTCGGTTTTATGATAGGTTCCCAGGGGAAGCAATGTTCTGCTCAGCAAATCCTGTTGCAAACCCCATAGCGCATAACTCTGGTCTTTGGTGTCATCCTTTCCTTTCCGGATAAAATATCGCCCGTTGCTGTGTTGGTGTACCTGTGCATAATGACCGGTCGCAATAAAATCGCATCCCAGGGCATCCGCTCTTTTCAGCAATGCCCGCCATTTGATATGCGTATTGCACATCACACATGGGTTCGGTGTTCTGCCTGCAATGTATTCTTCCACAAAATTTTCGATCACAAAATCACCGAATTCATCCCTGATATCCAGGATAAAATGCGGAAAACCATGCTGCACAGCGGCCTGACGGGCATCATTGAAACTATCGAGGTTACAGCAACCCGTTTCTTTCTTTCCGGTAGTACCCACGCTGGTGGCATAATCCCATGTTTTCATAGTAATTCCCACCACTTCATAACCTTCCTTATGCAACATCAAAGCCGCTACGGTACTGTCTATACCGCCGCTCATCGCCACTAAAACTTTCCCTTTTTGCATATATTGAAATTCTTCGATGCAAAGATACGGAACGGGAATCGAGAATCGAGATATGGGATGCGGGATACGAGATACAAGAAATAAAAATGCGCAACCGTACCCATCCCAGTATCCCCGATCCCGCAACCCGCATCCCGAATACCCCGTTTCTCTTTATCTTGCAGGCATGCAATCTTATCTGGACTTACTTAATCATATTTTAACTACGGGGAACGATAAAGATGACCGCACCGGAACAGGAACAAGGAGTATTTTTGGTTACCAGATGCGTTTTAACCTTGCAGATGGATTTCCTTTGGTGACTACCAAAAAATGTCATTTAAAAAGTATCATTCACGAATTGCTATGGTTCTTACATGGAGATACCAATATTGCCTACCTGAAAGAAAACAATGTTCGTATATGGGATGAATGGGCCGATGAAAATGGCGATCTCGGTCCTGTATACGGGAAACAATGGCGAAGCTGGGAAGGTTCTGACGGGCAGGTGATCGATCAGGTGTCTGATGTAATACACCAATTAAAAAATAATCCTGATTCACGCCGTATGATCATTAGTGCATGGAATGTGGCCGATCTTCCAAAAATGAAACTGATGCCGTGTCATTGTTTGTTTCAATTCTATACATCTGCTCCGGTTGAAAACGGAAAAAGAAAATTAAGCTGCCAATTGTACCAGCGAAGTGCTGATGTTTTTTTAGGTGTTCCTTTCAATATAGCTTCTTACGCTTTACTTACACTGATGATCGCCCAGGTCTGCAACATGGATCCAGGCGATTTTGTACACAGTTTTGGCGATGTTCATCTCTATAAAAATCATTTTGAACAGGCACAGTTACAATTAACGCGAAAACCTTTTCCGCTGCCTGAAATGAAACTGAATAAGGAAGTGAAAAACATATTCGATTTCAGGTTTGAGGATTTTGAACTTGTGGGTTATCAATCTCATCCTGCCATTAAAGCACCGGTTGCTGTTTAAATAAATAATGATGCAAATAATTTCTCATGTGGTAGCTGCTGCGCTCAATAATGGCATAGGAAAAAATGGTCAGTTACTCTGGCATTTGCCAAACGACCTTAAGTTTTTTAAAAATACAACATGGGGAATGCCGGTGATCATGGGACGCAAAACTTTTGAAAGCGTTTCCAAACCACTTCCCGGCAGAATTAATATTGTAGTTACCCGTCAGCCTGGCTGGAAAGCAGAAGGCGTAATCGTAGTATCTTCTTTGGAAAGAGCTCTGGAAGAAGCTTCAAAAACAAATTGTAAAGAATGGTTCATCATCGGCGGTGGTGAATTGTATCTGCAAAGTATACATCTCGTGAATAAAATTTATCTCACGGTAGTAAAGACAGATGCAGCCGCTGATACTTTTTATCCTTCCTTTGATCGTTCCGGGTGGAATCTAATAGATGAACAACATTTTTCTGCAGATGACAGGCATGCATTTGATTATTCTTTTCAAATATGGGTTAAAAAATAATGTATTCATCTTTTCAGCTTTTTAAAAAATACCTGCATTATTGTATAACTGCCTCCAATGGAAAAGGGCATGGCGTGCATTCACCTTTTGTGTATGATTTTATAAGCAAAGTATTGCCTGAGAAAAAGGAAATGTGTTTTCCGGCTATCGAAAAGTTGCGCAAACAATTATTGCAAAACGAGACGGTGATTGAAGTAAAGGATTTTGGTGCCGGTTCTGCTGTTATTAAAAATAAAAACAGGAAAATAAAAGACATTGCTGCGTCCTCTTTAAAAAAACCAAAATATGCCCGGTTGCTCAATAGGATGATCGCTTTTTACAAAGCACATTCGGTACTGGAACTGGGAACTTCACTTGGTATAACAACCGCATACATGGCATCTGTTCCTGGTGTTGAGGTGCAAACAATGGAAGGAGCAACTGGCATTGCAAAGGTTGCAGAACAAAATTTTAATTCATTAGCGCTGTCCAACATCCGTATCACAAATGGAAATTTCGATGATACATTATCTGCTGTATTACAGGAAGGCACATTTGATTTCATATTCATTGATGGTAATCACCGTAAAGAACCCACACTTGATTATTTCCAAAAAATGCTTTCATATATAAAAGAAAACACCATCATCGTTTTTGATGATATACACTGGAGTACAGAGATGGAAGAAGCCTGGAAAATAATTCAGCAACACGAAGCTATAACGTTGTCGGTGGATTTGTTTTTTGTAGGCATTGTATTCTTCAGCAAGGAATTTAAAGTGAAACAACACTTCTGCATCAGATTTTAATTTTAACTTAGACGCAATTATAAGAAAATGACGATAGGCGTACTGAAAGAACAATCACCTGAATTCCGTGTTTCCATTTTACCGGAACATGTAACGTTTTTGAAAAAGCAAAACGTACATGTATTGTTTGAAATGAATGCAGGAACAGGTGCCTTTGCAAATGATGATGCTTATGCAGCTGCAGGCGCAGAGATTGCAGACCGTAACCAGGTTTTGCAGAAGGCAGATGTAATATTATCTATTCATGCTCCGCAGGCTTCAGATATGCAGTCTGCCAAAGGAAAAGTATTGTTAGGGCAGTATTCACCTTTATACAATGGTGCTTTAATGCAGGAATGGGCCGTGGCCAGCAATACAGTTTTCAGTATCGATATGTTGCCACGAACCACCCGGGCACAAAGTATGGATGTATTGAGCAGCCAGGCAAATATTTCAGGATATAAAGCAGTGATTACTGCAGCAGCAGCCTATTCCCGTTATTTTCCCATGCTGATGACGGCCGCCGGTTCTATTCCACCGGCCAAATTATTAATACTTGGTGCAGGTGTTGCCGGTTTACAGGCCATTGCTACTGCCCGCAGAATGGGCGCTGTAGTGGAAGTTTTTGATACACGTCCTGCTGTGAAAGAAGAAGTAATGAGCCTTGGAGCAAAATTCGTGGATGTGGAAGGTGCAGCAGATGCAGCAAAGGCAGGCGGATATGCAGTAGAACAATCAGAAGATTTTATGCAACGCCAGAAGGCACGTATTGCCGAAAGTGTGGCAAAATCAGATATCATCATCACCACCGCACAGATTCCGGGCAAAAAAGCTCCGGTTCTTATCACAGATGAAATGCTTCGTTCCATGAAGAACGGATCGGTGATCGTGGACATTGCCGCTGCAACAGGCGGAAATACATCTGCTACAAAAAATAAGGAGACCATAAAAATTTACGGCATCACCATCATTGGAAATTCTTCTCTTCCTTCTACCATGCCCAGCGATGCCAGTAAATTATACGGTAAAAATATTCTGAATTTCCTGCAGCTCATCACCACAAAAGAAGGCGGCCTTAACCTTAATTTTGAAGATGACCTGGTAAAGGGAAGTTGTGTGGCTCATGAAGGGAAAATTATTAACGACAAAGTATTAAAAGCCATCAACGCTTAAAAAAATTATATGAATATTCCTCAATGGATATCCGAAAATCAGCAGATCATCTATATCGTTATACTGATGATTTTTGTGGGTATTGAGATTATAGGACGTGTACCAAGCGTTTTACATACACCTCTCATGAGCGGTGCAAATGCCATTCACGGAGTGGTGATCATTGGAGCCATCATCGTAATGGGCAAAGCGGAAACAGATAATTACATGGCACTGATACTCGGTTTTCTCGCAGTTGTTTTAGGAACACTCAATGTAGTGGGTGGCTTCGTGGTAACCGACCGTATGCTGGAAATGTTTAAAGGAAAAAAGAAGTAAGAATCCATCATGACTGAACATATATTATCCATCTGCTATCTTATTGCCTCCGTAACATTCATCGTAGGATTGAAAATGCTTTCGCATCCATCATCTGCACGTAAGGGAAATTTACTGGCCGCAGCAGGTATGACCATTGCTATTTTCGGAACTATATTTTTATATCATGATAACGGTGAGGCATTGGGTAACCGCGGATTTATTTTTGCGGCACTGGCCATTGGTTCTGTGATAGGATGGCTCGCTGCTAAAAAAGTGCAGATGACGGCCATGCCGGAAATGGTGAGTTTATTCAACGGTATGGGCGGTGCCTGTGCGATGCTGATCTCTCTTATTGAATTCAATCATGTAACTAAAAATTTATCAGCAGATGTTGTCTTATCTGATGCAATTCCTGTTGGTCATTACATTGCAATTGTAGCAGGACTGATCATTGGAAGTATATCATTTGCAGGAAGTGTAGTGGCATATTTGAAACTCAGCGGTAAGATCAAAGATTTCAGTTTTAAAGGCCAGCATATTTTTAATATTGTTATCCTCATTATTACGCTCGGCTGGACGGTATTTACTTTTTACAGCGATGCACAGGATGGTTCCGTTTTCGTGTATGTGATGCTGATATTATCACTCGTGTACGGCGTATTTTTTGTAATGCCGATCGGGGGAGCGGATATGCCGGTAGTGATTTCTTTACTCAATTCCTTTACAGGCGTGGCAGCAGCTACAGGCGGTTTTCTTTATGATAATAAAGTGATGCTTACCGGTGGTATCCTGGTAGGAGCTGCAGGAACTTTACTTACCATCCTGATGTGTAAGGCAATGAACCGTTCCCTGC
>JANNZE010000046.1:0-2849 GCA_031410455.1 Chitinophagaceae bacterium
CTTCGGGGACCGGCACTTACATCCGTTCGGTAAAACCCACTTCCAATTACGATGCAGCGTATGCCAATGAAATTCGCAGGTTTCTTCCAAATATTAAATTCAATAAATCAACAGATGAATCCGTTGTTACGGTAAAATTCAATTTTATAGAGAACTGATCCTGCAACAGGTAAGCAATTAATCTCTTTAACTTTAGGCATGACTTATGTTGAAATACTGGAATTTCTTTATGCCCGGTTGCCTATGTACAGCCGTATAGGTGCGGCTGCCTATCGCGAAAACCTGGGAAATATCATTTCACTGTGTGATGCGATTTCACATCCGGAACAATCCTTACGCTGCATACATGTGGCAGGAACAAATGGCAAAGGCAGTACGAGCCATATGCTGTCAGCCATCCTTCAGCAATCAGGTTACAAAACAGGCTTATACACTTCGCCACATATTCATGATTTCAGGGAACGTATCCGTATTAACGGAGAAATGATATCAGAACAATTTGTCATCGATTTTACAGCATCCATCAAACAGATCTGTCAACAAATAGAACCATCTTTTTTTGAAGTTACGGTTGCCATGGCATTTGCATGGTTTGCACATTGTAAAGTTGATTTCGCAGTTATTGAAACAGGCCTTGGCGGAAGGCTCGACAGCACCAATATCATTACACCTGTTCTTTCTGTGATCACCAACATCGGTTATGATCACACGGATATTCTGGGAGACACCTTATCGAAAATCGCAGCAGAAAAAGCCGGTATCATCAAACAAAATATCCCGGTGGTGATTGGCGAAGCTCTCGCAGAAACCAAACCTGTTTTTGAAAAAACCGCCTTACAACATTCCAGCAAATGTATTTTTTCAGAAGATGAATGGCTGGTGGAATACATTGAATCGACTGACAATTTACTGATATGCCATTTTAAAGACCTGGAAACGGGTGTGGTGGAAAAAATTCAGTCAGGACTTAAAGGATTGTACCAGGTAAATAATATCAGAACAGTTCTGTCTGCAGTAAGGGAATTAAGGAAAACTTATACTATTCCGGAAGAAGCTTTACATACGGGAATTTCAGAGGTAAAAAAACTGACGGGTATTTTCGGAAGATGGGAAATTTTAGAAAGCCATCCAACGGTTGTGCTGGATGTTGCACATAATAAAGAAGGTATCCGCGAGATTGTACAGCAGCTGAACAACAATCATCCTGATGCTCATTATCATTTTATATTAGGTTTTGTAAAAGAGAAAAACATCGGAGAATTGTTTGCCGGTTTTCCGGAAAAATCTGTTTTTTATTTTACACAGTCTCATATTCCACGTGCACTTCCACACACAGAACTTAAAAAGATCGCATCAGCGCAAGGTGTTGAAGGAGAAAGTTTCGATGATGTGAATGAAGCTCTTCTTGCGGCTAAAAAAGTGGCAGCAGAAAATGATGTGATCGTAATTTGCGGTAGTTTCTTTGTGATCAGTGAAGTAAAAATCAGCTGATCATAGCAGGATATTGCTCTCGTAAATAATCAAATCCCAGGTGAAGGCATAAAGCGTGCATACTCTGTCGGATCCCGTTATGCTGTAACATCAGTTTTACTTCTGATAAAGGTTTCAGCAAAATCTCAATTTCTTCATTGGCATCCAGTTGCTGTTCTGCCGTTTTTATTCCGCCGAACGCAATGAACATATGCGTATAGTTATTCAATATACCGGGATTAGCTGCAGTAAATCCTAAATAATGGGTGTTGGTAAAAGTATAGCCGGTTTCTTCCATCAATTCCCGTAATATAGCCTGTTGCGGTTGTTCACCTTCATCAATAAAACCTCCCGGCAATTCAGTTAATATTTCATTCACAGGATAGCGGTATTGTTTTACCATGATCAGTTCATTGTTTTCATTTATGGCCATAGCAACAACTGAAGTAGGCAATTCAACTACATAATAAGGATCAACTATTTTACCACTCTCTGTTTGATAACTGTCTTTTCGTGCCGTAAAATAACGGTGCTGTTCAACAAATTCAGAATGTAAAATTGTATTTGCCATAAGATAAAATTATTACCAGTTCATGCGCTCACGCGTTGCAATGATGTGCGCTGTGTGGTGCCGTCCATGCCATGCATAATTGCCCAGCAGATACCACAAGGTCATTTCTTTTTTATGCTCCGGGTGAAATACCTTTCTTTGAAATTGTTCGTCGTTAATGTGCATCAAAATTTCATACCATCTTGCATGCAAAGCATGTAAAATGGTGAGCGATAAATTGATGGGAAGTTCTAATGAATCGTGCATTTCGGCCCAGCGCTTTTCATCATAAGGTTTTATGGAAGGGATATCTTCTGTTAAACCCAGTTTGAACCGGATGTAAGCATTCATATGACTGTCGGCAACATGGTGCACCACCTGCTTCACCATCCATCCACCGTCTCTGTACGGTGTATTCAATTGCGCTTCATCCAGGTTGGTGACGGCAAATTCCAGTTGTTTGGGTAAGGCCTGAATATCAAGCAACCATTCCCTTTTTCGATTTTCAGAGAATGGTTGCTCAACATATTTACCGATCGGATATTTTAAAGTATCCATTATTTTGATGCCGGCTTGATATCCAATAAATTGATTTCAAAAATTAAAGTAGAACCCGGTTTAATGGTACCACCTGCACCTCTTTCACCATATGCCAGGTCACTTGGAATAGTAACTTTCCATTTAGCACCTTTAGGCATCAGTTGCAGAATTTCTGTCCAGCCGCGGATCACACCATTCAACGGAAAACTGGCTGGTTCTCCCCTGGAACTGGCCAGTTTTCCTTTTCCTCAAAAGGACCATCGAGGGATACTGTTATGCCAAAGTACTC
>JANNZE010000047.1:0-9911 GCA_031410455.1 Chitinophagaceae bacterium
GAAATTCACCTGGCATTGTATAACCGTTCCATAGATTATGCGATCCCTCCTGAAATCAGGATATTCGATCTGCAGCAGCCACTGAAGGAAAATGAATATGCGGTTTTTTTACGCATACCTAAATTGTCAGGAAAATTATACCGTTACTGTAAAGAGAATGATATTCAAACCTCCATTGCTTTTTTGAACCGCCCCTGTTACATCAACGCATTGATGAGAAGTTTATGGGGCTATAAAGGAAACATCATCATGTGTGAGAGAACGCACCAGACAACGATGCTCCGCCACAACAGCCGCATGTACCGGATGATCTCTAAAATGCTGGTAAAATTTTCCTACAAAAGAGCAGATCTTATCCTGGCTAACTCCTATGCCAGCAAAGCCGATCTGATTGAAAATTTCAGGATCAAAACACCGATCCGCGTTATACATAATCCGATAGACCTTCATTCCATTCACCTGCAATCTTCGGTAACACCACCGGATGTTTTTGAAAAAAATGTATTTCATTTTATTTATGTAGGCGGTTTCAGAAAAGAGAAAAATATTCCTTTGCTGTTACAGGCATTTTACATCATTAAAAACCTTCCTGTAAAACTGCTGATCGTTGGTGGTGGTGCACTGGAACATCTGTTGCTGCACCAGGTGGAAGAGCTGGGGCTGCATGATAAAATTGTTTTCTGCGGCTTTGATTCCAATCCGTATAAATACATCAGCCATGCAGATTGCTTTGTACTCACTTCACACGTGGAAGGATTTCCGAATGTAGTGCTGGAAGCCCTGGCCTGCGGCAAACCGGTTATTTCAACAGATTGTAAATCGGGGCCAAGAGAAATACTGGCTCCCGGAAGCGATATCAATCATGAAGCGTTCAGCTCTTATGAGATCGCAGAATATGGAATTCTTACGCCGGTGAATGATGTAGCCAATCTTGCGGCAGCCATGAAAAAAATATATGAAGATGAATCACTGCGCCGCCAGCTGTCTGCTAAGGCTGTTCGCCGGGCAAAGGATTTTGATGTGGAAGAGATAAAGCAATATTTTCATGTTGCATTTTCATCTTAGACTGGTGTTGTTTATATAAAATGGCCAGCAATCCTGCCAGGTAAAAAGGGATCACAGGAATCCGATACCTTGCAAGTGTTCCGAAATTAGGCGTGGATAATCCTACCAGCGTGGCAAATATCAGCGAGTAAAAAATACAGAGGAAAACAAATGGATCATTAAAGATCATTCTGAAAAAACGGAAGATGCCTGTTTTGAACATCACATATAAAGTGAACCAGATGATGAGCAGACTTTCAAATGCTGAAAACAGCATCACTACTTTTTTAGACTCCCAGATAAACGGCCGGTAAAGTGTGGCCGTTATGCCTACAGGCATTTTTTTCAGAAATCCACTGAATGTTGGTTCCATCGTACCAATATCAAAAGTGGACCCCGATTCTCCTTCGCCCAGGTTCTGATACGATTGCTGCTGTTCTTTCATGGTGTCCATCAGTTTTTCGATGGCATACGTTCCCAGCATAGCATCAATCTTTTCAGAAAAGTAAATGTAAGTAAACACCAGGCTGGCCATGAACAGAGGAAAAAGTACTTTTCTGAAAAAAACCGACCTGATCTTTCTCAGCATCAGCATAAGAAGATAGATCACAAATGGCAGCAGAAAAGCGGCAATAATATATATTTTAACCACAGATAGAACCAATGCCGATAGTATCAGTATGATCAAAGCACGAATTCGTGATTTTTTCAGGATGAATAACTGGTGAACAGCATAGATCAGCCATCCCATCGCAGATAAACAAACGGTATCCTTTAAAATTCCCGAACCATACACACATACCGATGGTACAAATAAAACAATGAGCGCTGTTCGCTTGTGCCAGCCGGGCATGATGGCATCAAATGTCTGCAGCATTTTAAACATACCTGCATAGGCCAGCGTGGCGTACAGGATCGTAACTACAAAAAAACGGTTAAAGGCTATGTAAGATAAAATGATATTGAGCCTTTGTACCAGCCATCCGCCTTCAGAACCCGCCAGGTTATCAGGATAAGCCAGTTTTACCTGCTTGAAATCCCAGAACAAAATGTCCCACGATTCCGTTCCGGCCACCAGGTATTGTTTGATGTGCATGGCATCCTTGAAATACGTAAGGCTGTCACCGAATCCATAATAATAACGAATGAGCAAACCGTAAAAAACAGCGCAGAACAGCTTAAAAACAAAGCCTTTTACAAGGTATTTCTGAATCAGGAAATTGTCCGGGTTTCTCTTTTTTATGTACCGGATCAGCAAGTAAAGAATAATGATATATACAGGCACCAGCACCAGATCTGCCCAACCTATATATGTTACGTCCATGAACAATTTTTACGGAGGCAATTTACAGCATTTGCCGGCAAGGCTTTAAATCATTAACTATGTAATCCCTTTATATTTTCTTTTCTTTGCAAAAATCCGGACAAAGTCCGTAGTAGAAAAAATTCTGATATGTCTTTTACCAAAACGATTTTACTTACCGGAGGCGCCGGTTTTATCGGTTCTCATCTTACAAGGTTATTTGTTACAAAATATCCGGGTTATCATATTGTAAATCTTGATAAGCTTACTTATGCCGGAAACCTGGAAAATCTGAAGGATTTGGAAGGTGCCCCCAATTATACTTTTATAAAGGAAGACATCACCAACCTGGAAGCATTACGCGGGCTTTTCGCTCAGTATAAATTTGATGGTGTTTTGCATTGTGCCGCAGAAAGCCATGTAGACCGTTCCATCACCGATCCTTTATCGTTTGTTCATACCAATGTTTTGGGAACAGTTGCTTTATTACAGGCAGCAAAAGAAAACTGGATAGATGATATGAACGATAAAGTATTTTATCATATTTCCACAGATGAAGTGTATGGTTCACTGGGTGAAGAAGGATTTTTTACTGAAGAAACCGCATACGATCCCAGAAGCCCTTATTCCGCTTCAAAGGCATCGTCCGATCACTTCGTAAGAGCCTATTATCATACCTATAAAATGCCGGTGAAGATCAGTAACTGCTCCAACAATTACGGACCGTTTCACTTTCCTGAAAAACTGATCCCGCTGTGTATCTCCAACATCATCAATAAAAGACCATTGCCGATATATGGCAAGGGTGAAAATGTTCGCGACTGGTTATTTGTGGAAGATCATGTACGTGCGATCGATGTGATCTATCACAATGGTAAAGTAGGAGAAACGTATAACATCGGCGGTCATAATGAATGGACCAATATTGCACTGGTAAAAGAATTGTGCAAACAGATGGATGAAAAACTGGGAAGAGCAGCCGGCGAAAGTGAACAACTTATTACCTATGTAAAAGACAGGGCCGGGCACGATCTGCGTTATGCCATTGATGCAGAAAAATTAGGAGTAGAACTGGGATGGAAACCTTCATTACAATTTGAAGAAGGTATTTCAAAAACAATTGACTGGTACCTGAACAATCAGCAATGGCTGAAAGATATCATTGATGGCAGCTATGCCTCTTATTACGAACAACAATATCATAAAAGATAATATGAAAGGGATTATTCTCGCAGGCGGATCAGGCACACGTTTGTATCCGATCACCATGGGAATCAGTAAGCAACTGATGCCGATCTACGATAAGCCGATGATTTATTATCCGTTAAGTACGCTGATGCTTGCGGGTATTAAAGATATTCTGATCATCACCACACCGGAAGACCAGGATCAATTCATGCGTTTGCTGAAAGACGGAAGCCAGTGGGGTTGTAACATCAGTTATGCCAAGCAGGAGAAACCCAATGGCCTTGCCCAGGCTTTTGTAATCGGCGAAAGTTTTATCGGGAAAGATAATGTGGCGCTGGTGCTGGGCGATAATATTTTTTACGGAAGTGGTTTCAGTAAATTGTTGCAGGATTCTGCAGATCCGGATGGTGCAGTGATCTTTGCTTACCCGGTGAGTGATCCGGAACGTTATGGCGTAGTGGATTTTGATCAGCATTATAATGCACTAAGCATAGAAGAAAAACCCGCAAAACCAAAAAGCAATTATGCCGTTCCGGGATTGTATTTCTATGATAATTCCGTGGTGGAAATTGCTAAAAATATTCCGCCTGGTCCACGTGGTGAATATGAAATTACAGATGTAAATAAAATTTACCTCGAACAAAAAAAATTAAAAGTAGCAGTGCTCGACAGGGGATTTGCATGGCTGGATACCGGCACATTTGATTCGCTGAATGATGCCAGTGAATATGTTCGCGTAATAGAAAAAAGACAAGGTTTAAAGATCGGTTGCCCGGAAGAAATTGCCTGGCGGATGGGTTTTATTTCTGATGCGGAACTCACCCAACAGGCAGCAGCATTACATAAAAGCGGTTATGGAATGTATCTTTCTTCATTAATACAGAATCGTAAATAATTAAGGAGGTTAAAGATTATCATGGCAAGAATAAATGTCACCAAAGCGTTCCTGCCTCCTAAAGAAGCATTTCTGAAATACGTGGATGCTATGTGGGATTCAGCATATCTCACCAACAATGGTCCACATCTTCAGCAACTGGAAAAGGAACTAAAGGAATACCTCGGTTGTAAAAATCTGATGGTTTGCAACAACGGTACCATCGTGCTGCAAATGGCATTAAAAGCGCTGAACCTTACGGGTGAGATCATCACCACTCCTTTTTCTTATGTAGCTACCGTAAATGCCATTCTCTGGGAAAATTGTACACCTGTATTTACGGATATTGATCCCCAGACATTCTGCATTGATGCTGACCTGATAGAACGTTCCATTACGCCTGCAACAGAAGCCATCTTGTGTACACATGTGTATGGTTTGCCATGTGATGTGAAAAAAATAGAAAGTATTGCCCAAAAACATAATTTAAAAGTTATTTATGACGGTGCACATGCATTCGGTGCACGATTCAACGGCCAGGCATTGCTGAATTATGGAGATATCAGCACCTGCAGTTTTCACGCCACTAAATTATTTCACACGGTAGAGGGCGGATGTATCATTGTAAAAGATGATGCAACGGCACATACCATTTTTTTAGAAAGACAGTTCGGTCATATCAATGATGATTATTTCAGTGTGGGCATCAATGGAAAAAGCTCAGAGATGCATGCTGCAATGGGTTTGTGTGTTCTGCCGCATGTAGAAGATCTGATCCGTCAGCGCAGGGAGATCTGCCACCGGTACGATGCACATCTGCAGGGAAAAATTACAAGGCCTTCCTGCAATGATCCGCGTTTTGAAAACAACTATGCTTATTATCCTGTCGTTTTTGAAAATGAAACCATACTCCTGAAAGTAAAAGCGGCACTAGAGCAGCAGGAAATATTTTCACGCCGTTATTTTTATCCTTCGCTCAACCAGCTTCCGTTTATTAAAAATGGGGCCGCCTGCCCGGTATCGGAAGACATCAGCAAACGTGTTTTATGTCTCCCTTTATATCCGGGTCTGGAAATGGAAGATGTAGACAGGATCGCAGACATAATAACCGGAACATTATCCCGTTAATAAGCCTTAATTTATTGGATTATATTACACATGAAACATAAATCCTGAAGTTTCACATGATGCCTGTTCAATTGATCAATCCATTTAGCGGAGAACCGTTACAAATAAGTGAAGCAGGGCTTTCCGGCATTAACCATACCTTTCCATTTACCAAAGGCGCATTCAGGGTTGTAGAAGATCAAAAAAATTATACGGACAATTTTGGTTTTCAATGGAACAAATTTGCCGCCACACAAATTGATAAAGCTAACGCAGGCTCATTAAGTTATAAAAGATTTATGGCAGCAACAGGCTGGGATAAACAGGATCTTGAAGGAGTAAATATGCTTGAAGTGGGTAGCGGCGCAGGAAGATTTACGCAGATTGTGCTGGATCATACGAAGGCTGATTTGTACAGCGTAGATTATTCAAATGCGGTGGAAGCTAATTATAAGAACAATGGCCCGAATGAGCGATTACATCTTTTTCAGGCGAGCATTTATGACCTTCCATTTGCACCGGCACAATTTGATAAGGTGTTTTGTTTCGGGGTGTTGCAGCACACTCCTGATGTTGAAAAATCTGTGGCTTCATTAATAAAAATGGCAAAGCCCGGAGCGGAAGTTGTTGTTGATTTTTATCCCATCAACGGCTGGTGGACCAAATTGCATGCGAAATATATTTTCCGGCCATTCACCAAAAATATGGATCAGCAAACCTTATATAACCGAATTGAAAAAAATGCAGACCTGCTGATTAAATCATATCGTGTGGCAGCGAAAATCGGCGGTAATGCATTAACCAGGTTTGTGCCCGTTTGTGATATCAACGGTACACTTCCTTCCGATGTATCGCCGGATGTTTTAAAGGAAATGGTAATACTTGATACTTTCGATATGTTCAGCCCACAGTACGACCAACCTCAAAAAATTTCAACTGTTGTAAATTGGTTTAAAAAGTACGGAATGGAAAACGTATCTGGTGAAATGGTGGTGTATGACCAATTTAAAGCGGCTGTAGTGAAAGGAGTAAAAAAAGCCATTTGAGGAACTCTGCCCGATACAAACAATTACTTTCATCAGCGGGTATCCGTTCGTTGGGCATTTATACGTTCAGTAATTTTTTCTCCAAAGGCATTTCATTTTTATTGCTTTTCGTTTATACCAATCCAAAATACATTACACCTTCAGAAAATGGATTGCTGAATCTGTTCAGCACCAGTTTGCTTTTCCTGATGCCTTTTCTGTCCATGGGAATTGTATTTTCCACCTCTACTGATTTTTTTAAACTGGATAGGAAAGAGTTCAAAGATTTTTTCACCAGCACGTTCATTATGCCGGTGATCATCATGTTTTTGTCAATGGCAGGTTTGTATTTATTCAGGCAGGAACTGAAAGAAAATTATGGATTTCCTGAATCCTTTGTATGGATCATTCCTGCGGTTACTTTTTTTACTTTTTGTCATGAGCAGGTGCTGGCCATTGCAAGAAGTAAAGGTGAACCCATGGTGCATCTTAAAACCAATATTGTAAAAACACTCATTGAGCTCGGACTTTCTTTTGTGCTGGTGGTTTTTTTTGCATGGCACTGGGAAGGCAGGATCGCAGGCATTCTGCTGGCCTATATTTTTATTACATCCTATGCTTTCTATTATTTTTTCAGCAGGGGATATTTATTCGGAAATATCCGTTTGCAATACCTGAAAGCAGAACTGATCTATGCTGTTCCGATCATTGCGATGCAGGTAAGTTTATTCTGCATGAATGCCTCTGATAAATTTTTTCTCAGTCATTTCACCAATGATCACAATTCATCTGTTGGAATTTATGGTGTGGCCTGTTTATTCGCATCCATCATCTTCCTGATATCGAATGCAATGATTCAATATTTTTTTCCAAAAATTTATTCCATCCTGGCAGAACCCATTATTGATTATGCAAAGATCAAAAAACTGTATTTATTTTATGCCGGGTTAATGATAGCAGGAACGATCGCCGTATTTATTTTTATTTATGTAGTGTATCATTATTTTCTGAATGAAAAATATACCGGGGCCCTGTCGTATATCTATTATATCTGTTCAGGATATCTTATCTGGTGCCTTACCTATTTCTTTTATTCTATTTTGTTATATAATAAGCAGAAAAAGAAATTGCTGCTGATGTCATTTGGAAATATAATGGTGAGCCTTGCCTGTAATTATATTTTCATCAGTCGCTGGGGAGCTTATGGTGGTGCCGTTGCCACGCTTATTATCTATTCACTTGTTTTTATTTTCACGTTTTTAATGACGGCAGGTTCCATTAAAAAAATATTTTCCTCTGTTCACCCAGAAACGAATTAAAATATGGTATTGATCATCTCCGATAATTCTGAATTATTATTACGTTTCAGGAAACTGGCGGATCAGAAAAATTTGTCTGCTCGTTTTGAATATGCATGCAGCTATCTTAACCATAATCTGGTAAACAGTATGGAAGGAAACTGGCTGAAGCCCATCAACATCAAAGCAGAAAAAGACCTGCATACAAAATATGAACTGATCATTTCCCTGCATTGCAAACAATTGTTTCCTGCAGAGCTGGTTAAAAATGTACGTTGCGTAAATGTGCATCCGGGATTCAATCCGTACAACCGCGGATGGTTTCCACAGGTATTTTCTATTTTAAACAAATTGCCCGCCGGCGCCACTATTCATGAAATAGATGAAATGCTGGATCATGGAAATATCATTGCACAGAAAAATATTAAGATCGAAAGCTGGGATACATCCATAACTGCGTACGAGAAAATACTGGATGCAGAAATGGAATTGCTGGATAAGCACCTGGTATCCATATTAGAAAACACCTATGAATCATTCCCTGCTGCCGAAGGCAATCTCAATCTAAAAAAAGATTTTGATGCCTTATGTGAGATCGATCTTCGGCATACCGGCACTTTTGCAGAACATATAGATAAACTGAGGGCTTTAAGCCATGGCCAGTATAACAATGCATTTTACCTGGACGATGATGGGAGGAAAGTCTTTATAAAAATTGAACTATTTCCCCGGAAATGATGTAGAAAACAACATATAAAAGATGTGTTATTCTGCCTGCTTCAGGCCTTTTATTTACTACTTTCGTTGCATAACTTAGTTTCATGTGTGGTATTGCGGGTTTTATTGATTACGGACATAATTCTACCGAACAAATTCTGAAGGACTGTACCGATGTACTTTCTCATCGTGGTCCCGATGGCAGTGGTTATGAATTTCTGGTAGATGAAAAATATCAACTCGGTCTTGGGCACAGGCGTTTATCTATCTTGGATACTTCCGAATGTGGAAGCCAGCCTATGTGGTACGATCAGTGGTGTATTGTTTTCAACGGTGAGATCTATAATTTCCAGGAGATCAAAACAGAATTATTAAAATTCGGTCACAAGTTTAATTCCACATCAGATACAGAAGTGATCTTACATGCATTTCAGCACTGGGGCCCGGCGATGATCGATCATTTCATAGGTATGTTTTCCTTTGTATTGCTGGATGCACTCAAACAGCGTTTGTATTGTTTCCGCGACAGGGCAGGTGTAAAACCATTTTATTTTTATACAAAAGGAGACCTGTTTTTGTTTTCCTCCGAATTAAAATCATTTCACAAGCACCCGGGTTTTAAAAAGATCATTTGTGAGGAAGCGGTACACCAATACCTGCAATACGGTTACATCATGGCGCCGCTTACCATTTATAAGCATACTTATAAACTGCGTCCGGGATATTTCATGCAGATCGAAATACCAAAGCTGCAGTTTGAAGAATTACCTTACTGGGAAGTATTAAAATGTTACCAGAAACCCAAACTCGATATCACCAAAGAAGAAGCAGAAAAAGAAGCTGAAAAATTACTGACATCAGCCTGTAATTACAGGATGATTTCAGATGTTCCTGTAGGTGTTTTTTTAAGTGGCGGTTACGATAGTACGGCGGTTACAGCTTTGATCCAGGCCAACAGAACAGATAAAATAAAAACCTACACGATCGGTTTCCATGAAGAAGATCACAATGAAGCAGATCATGCAAAAAAAGTGGCCACACATTTAGGAACCGATCATACCGAATATTATTGTACGGCCAAAGAAGCACAGGATATCATTCCTTCCATTCCTTTTTATTGCGATGAACCTTTTGGTGATTCATCAATCATCCCCACCATGCTGGTAAGCAAACTTGCTCGTAAAGACGTTACCGTTGCTTTGAGTGCGGATGCCGGCGATGAAACTTTTGCAGGTTATCCCAAATATCCGCTGTCGCTGAACATCCTTAAAAAGTTGAATTATGTGCCTGACCTTATCCGCTATACCACACATGAAACTAAGTTATGCAACGAAAGTAGTAAATAAAAGGCCTGA
>JANNZE010000048.1:0-2700 GCA_031410455.1 Chitinophagaceae bacterium
AACCATAGATGAACAGATAACCCATAATGAAACTCATCAAAAAAACAAGTAATTCCCTTATGGCAATACTTTTCCCTGCTTCTTTAATGTGCACAATATCCGTTAGCATCAGCATCATAAAATCGATCACCGTCCAGAATACAGCAATAAATAAAACCGATTTGAAACGATATTGTCCTAAACCTGAAATAACACTGTGTTTTTCTACGGGGCGGCTCATAATTTATTTTTTAAATACCCGTATATCTGATGCTGAGCATTCCATGGAGGATCAACGGAAACGGACATTTCCATTTCCATTTTATTATTGATGATCACCGCATGTGTATTATCCTTCCATTGCATTTCAAAATAATCTTCCAGTTCTTTTTTACAATCATTTTCTTTTATGGGCACAATCACTTCTATCCTGTGTAAAAGATTTCTTGTCATAAGATCGGATGAACCCATAGCAACCATGCTGTCATCTTCTGAACCGAAAATAAAAAGCCTTGTATGTTCCAGGAACCTGTCAACGATCCTTTTGATAATGATGTTTGTACTGAAAGGTTGTGATGAAGGAACAAGGCAACAAACACTTCTTACCAGCAGGTGAATTTTCACTCCGGCCTGGCTGGCTTTATATAAAAGTTCAATAAAGGAAGGTTCTTCCAGGTTATTCACCTTGATCCTGATCAGTGCAGGAAGTCCTTTCTTAGCTTTTTTAATTTCCCGGTTGATGTAATATTCAAAAACGGGTAATTGATTAAAACGGGAAACTATGATCTCTTCAAATTTTAATTTAGAAGCCTCCGGCTTGATCTTCTTCTGCAGGAATTCGCACAACATGAGCATTTCCTTCACCATTTGTTTATTTACCGTAAACAAAACATGATCAGTATAAAATTTTGCAGTTGTCTCATTAAAATTGCCAGTACTCAGCACACCAAAAGCCACTTTCTTTCTATCAATCATCTTCTGTACAATCGCAATTTTAGAATGCACTTTTATTTCCGGATCACTGTAAATTAATTTTACACCTGCATCTTTCATCATCCGGCTCCAGCGGATATTATTGGCTTCATCAAAGCGGGCTTTCAGTTCAATGAAGGCGGTAACTTTTTTACCATTACGGGCAGCACTTATCAGAGCGTTTACAATGTGAGACTCTGCAGCAACCCTGTATAAAGTAATAAAAATGTGTGTAACATCTGTGTCTACTGCAGCCTGGTTAAAAAAACTCAGTACAGGTGAATAAGAATGATAAGGCAAGTGCAATAAAATATCTTTCTGCAGGATACTGTTGAAAATATCTCCTCCGGATGCAGATGGCGGATAATTCAATGGTATGAACCTGGGATAGAGCAGATCATTACTGAATGTTGGAAAAGTAAAGAGGTCACTCAGGTTATGGTATCTTCCGCCCTCAAACATATCTTCCAGCTTCACTTTAAAAAGGGAGCTTAAAAATAATTGCATGTTCACCGGCATGCCGCTTTCAAAGAGAAAACGGGATGTAGGCCCTGTATCTCTCTTAGATAATTTCCGTTCGATCTTCTCCAGTAAATTCAGGCTGTATTCATCATCGAGTTTAACTTCTGCGTCTCTGTTGAATTTGATACTGTAAATGCTTTCAATATGTTGCCCCGGAAATAACATTGCCATATTTTCCCTCACGATATCGTCAATAAAAATCACATAATTAATTCCATCCAGCAACGACAATTCAAAAAAACGTTTTAATTTTTTTGAGGGAATATTCACCACCGTATGCATGATGGTATTTTTAACCTGGTCCTTTAAAGTAACAACGAGATATAACTGGTTGTTTTCCGGCATGAACTTGCCGGCAGCCTCTTTATCCAGTAAAATAGGCTGAATAAAAGACAATACCTGGGTCAGGAATATTTCTTTTACTTCCCTGATATGCTCCGATCGGATCGGTTCATTATAATAAAAATAAATATTGTTTTTCTTCAATCCGGGAATCACAGAGCTATTTAATGTTCTTCCGAATTGCTGTAATTGATTTTTGATCGTTTGCTGAATTTTATCTGCCAGTTCATTCTCATTGATCAGCATTTCTTTCCTGATCGTTTTTTTATCCAGTTTGGAAAATGCAACGATTGCAGGATAACGTACACGGAAAAATTCATCAAGGTTGGAAGAAAATATGGCCAGAAATCGCATTCGCTCAAATAAAGGTATGGTGATTCTGTCGGCCTGATCCAGTACCAGTTGATTAAATCCCAGCCAGCTTAAATCTCTGTTATACAGCATACAATTTTTAAAATGGTGATCCTGAACTGTTTGTCGTTATTGTTGTAGCCGGTGGTTCCGTATGCAAAGCCGACGCAAGAGCAAAAGATAACACAGAGATAATGATGGCAGCCATAAATACATTGTATGCCAGGCGGATAAGTTTGTATTTTTTCCCAAGTACCACGCCTAAATGATATATATCCTGGATAATGGAAGAATACAGATAATCTGGATCCTGCATCATGGTTCGCATTGCTTTCTCATATTTATCCTGAGGTACGCGATGAAAATTACCAAAGAATAATAAATTTGTTTTCTTATTAATAATATCATCATCATTAAAAGTTCCTAAACTGATCTTTGGCCTCGTGGCAAGAATAGCGATAACAATAGTGGTAAGTGATCCTAATAAAAAAATAACTGTAGGAATGGTCAGATAACTGTCAGTTTGCAATCTTC
>JANNZE010000049.1:0-1816 GCA_031410455.1 Chitinophagaceae bacterium
GCATGGTGGAATCAAAGATCACCATGCCTGTATCAAATCAGTGAAAAATAAACAACTATGTTCAAAGCTATTATTATTGATGATGAAAGACTGGCCCGTAATGAGTTGAAAAAATTATTACAGGATTTCCCGGAAGTGGAAATAATCGGTGAAGCAGCTAATGCTGATGAAGGAATAGAAAAAATAGAAACACTTTCTCCCGATCTGGTTTTTTTAGATATTCAAATGCCCGGCAAAACAGGATTTGATATGTTATGTGAATTGGAGAAGGCACCAATGGTAATTTTTACCACGGCATATGATGAATTTGCATTGAAAGCTTTCGAAGTAAATGCACTCGATTATTTAATGAAGCCCGTGGAGCCTAAAAGGCTGGCAGATGCCCTGCATAAATTACACCACGCAGAAGAAAAAGAAGCAAGCGCTTCTCTGAACAATGTACACCGGGGAACATTGGGAGAAAACGACCAGGTGTTTGTGAAAGACGGTGAACGATGCTGGTTTGTAAAACTGAATGAAGTACGTTTATTTGAAAGTGTAGGCAATTATGCAAAAGTGTTCTTTGCCGGAAACAAACCGCTCATTTTAAAATCACTGAATGCATTGGAAGAAAGGCTGGACGAAAAAGTTTTCTTCCGTGCCAACAGGAAACATATTGTGAATCTGCGTATGATCGACAAGGTGGAACCTTATTTCAACGGAGGACTTTTACTGGACCTCAAAGGCGGTGAAAAAATAGAAGTGAGCAGAAGACAGGCCGTAAAGTTCAAGGAAATGATGAGTTTATAATTAATGCTGAGGAATGCCAACGCTATGCACTGCCGCAGACATCTCCCTGATGAGTGATGCATCTTTTTCAATGGCATTTCCCACTACTATCATATCGGCTCCAGCCTTGCAGTTACGGTAGGCTTTTTCCGGATCGGTGATCCCGCCTCCCACAATCAGCGGAACAGAAATATGCTGTGACACCTTACGGATCATATTTTCTGAAACCGGAGTTTTAGCCCCACTGCCGGCATCCATATATATTAGTTTCATACCCAGCATCTCCCCTGCCATCGCGGTACACATAGCAATATCATTTTTATCGGCAGGTAATGGCAATGCATTACTGATATACGAAACCGTTGTTGGCGCTCCACCATCAATTACCATGTAACCGGTAGGCATTATTTCCAATCCGCTCATTCGCACTGCCGGTGCCGACACCACATGCTGCCCGATCAGCAATTCCGGATTTCTGCCGCTGATAAGCGAAAGATACAAAAGTGCATCGGCGTTTTTACAGATCTGTGTCGGGCTTCCCGGGAATAATATCACAGGTATATTACAGGACTTCCTGATGAACGAAACGCAATCCGTAAGATAATCAGAGATCACGAGGCTCCCTCCCAGTAAAAAATAATCAACCGCTGCATCTTTTGACAAAGCAATGATCTCCTGTAAAGAATCATCATTTATTTTATCGGGATCGATGAGAACGGAAAATGATTTTTTTCCTGCAGCTTTCCTTGATTCGATTGTAGAATATATTCCGGCCAACTTATTCTTTTTTCAGCGTTGCAAAATTTAAAAAATTGTTATTGCAGTGCATATTAACCATATCCTGCAGGTATTGTCTGCAATTTCGTGCTTTTTATCAGTATTTTTGAATACATGGAGGATATCTCTTCAGAAATCAGTTTCAGAACCGCCAGAAGTGGCGGAAAAGGTGGTCAGCACGTGAATAAAGTGGAGACCATGGTGGAAGGTTTCTGGAATCCGTACACCAGTATGGCATTGGATGAAAAGCAAATTGATCGCCTTGTTCAGA
>JANNZE010000050.1:0-2272 GCA_031410455.1 Chitinophagaceae bacterium
CAATAAATTTTTACAAAAAGAATGGTTTCGTTGCATTTGACAAGCATATTTTCAAACTGGGCGAAGATGCGCAAACTGATATTATGATGAAACTGGTATTATTCTATAATCCGTAAATCAACCTTTCGCCAGAACAACACATCAGAGATAAATATCTTCTATAAAAAAATAACTGGCATTTCGTCCCTCCAATATAATCGACAATGCATCAAACTGTATACGATTCCATTGCGGAAACCGGTATAAATACTCCGATGCAGCATTCATCAGGTTTTGCATTTTGCGGGGTGTTATATTTTGTTCCGGATGGCCGAAAGTTGCCGAGGTTCTTGTTTTTACTTCAATAAAATGGATCGTATCATTTTTTGTGGCAATAATATCTATTTCCCAGTGCCTGTACCGCCAGTTTCTGTGGAGTAATTGAAAACCAATACGCTGAAGGTATTCAACGGCCAGTTCTTCACCTGATCTGCCGATATCCACACGTTGTTCCAATGGAGGGAATTTGTAGTTTATGTTAAGATGGTTTTGCCTATTTTTGCCGACAAATATTGATTCATGAAAACGCAAGGCAGATCGCTTATCATCATAGCTACTTTACTCGTTGTTGCTTCCGCTATGAGCAGGCTTGTTTTATATCCGTATAATTTCAGCCCGATGATCGCGATGGCGTTATTTGGCGGTGCAGTGATAAAAGATAAAAAATACGCTATTGCTCTTCCTTTATTTGCCATGTTACTGAGTGATGTATTGTTTGAAGTATTACACATTGCCGTTGGTTTCTGGGGCTGGGGACAGCTGATCGGTTATGGCATCATGATCGGTATCACATTCCTGGGAAGTTTTATCCGGAAGATCAATGTAGTATCAGTAGGAGCTACCACTTTATTGTCTTCACTTATTTTCTTTTTCCTCAGCAACAGTTCTGTTTTTTTCCTGGAAGGAAATTACAACCCAACGTATGCTTCTGATTTCAGTGGTTATATCAATTGCCTTGCTGCAGGTTTACCATTTTTGAAAAATTCACTGATCGCCGATCTTACTTTCTCTGCTATATTATTCGGAGCATATTATATTTCCATGCAGAATGTAAAACAGGTTGCTTTGGCCAAAACAAAATAATTAATTCAAATACAATTGAAAGCTCATCGCAAGATGAGCTTTTTTTATGCCGGTATCTTTACCAGGGAATTTATTTTTCCAGTGCTTCATAACCTGTATCAATATCCAGGTGTTTGCCATCTGCAGCTTCAGTGGCCAGTTCATCACAACGATTGTTCAACGGGTTATCTGCATGTCCTTTTACCCAGATGAACTTTACCTTCATTCCTTGTGTAAGGTGATGGTATAATTTCCACAGGTCTTTATTTTTCTTTCCTTTAAAATCAATTTTAAGCCAGCCTTTCAGCCAGCCTTTTTCTATGGTATTCACCACATACTGACTGTCAGAATATACGGTAACTTGAAGGTCTTTCTTTTTTAAAGACTGAAGGCCTGCAATCACCGCCATGATCTCCATCCTGTTATTAGTAGTAAGGCGATATCCTTTGGATAATTCTTTCCGGTGATGGCCACTCAGCAAAACAACACCATATCCGCCGGGCCCGGGATTTCCTCTCGAAGATCCGTCCGTATATATTTTGATCTCGCTCATTATACCTGGAAAACGCCCGTTTTAAATTCAGCGATATCAGGATTATGATTGGCGGCTTTCAGTGATTCTGAGATAAGCTGACGTGTTTCGCCCGGATCGATGATGGCATCCACCCATAACCGGGCAGCGGCGTATTCGGGTTTTGTTTGTCTTGTATAATTAGCCGTGATCCTGTCTAAGATTTCTTTTTCTTCCTCCGGTGTTACTTCTTTTCCTTTTGCCTTCAACCCGCCCACTTGAATCTGCACCATTGTTTTGGCAGCCTGTTCTCCACCCATCACTGCAATTTTTGCTGTTGGCCATGCATAAATAAATCTTGGGTCATATGCCTTACCACACATCGCATAATTACCTGCCCCGTAAGAATTGCCCACCACAATGGTGATTTTTGGAACTACTGAATTGGCCACGGCATTCACCAGTTTAGCACCATCTTTAATAATACCGGAATGTTCGCTTCTGCTGCCTACCATGAAACCGGTAACATCCTGCAGAAATACCAGTGGTATCTTTTTCTGGTTGCAATTCATGATGAAACGTGCGGCCTTATCGGCACTGTCATTATAAATAACACCTCCCAGCTGCATTTCTCCTTTTTTATTTTTTACAATCAGCCGC
>JANNZE010000051.1:0-5682 GCA_031410455.1 Chitinophagaceae bacterium
TAATCAATGGGGATTTTTTATTTCTGTAGGGCTGATGTTGCTGATTCCTATATGGATGATCGTGGTATTTAAAAAAAGAGGCTGGTTCTGATGAAATAAATTTTCATCTGCGGCGTTGATGGAGGGCATTGCTTCCTCAAACCGTACCTATGAAAAAATCAACCTTCCCACTGATGCCGTTTTCATTTGTTGCGGTCTTATTTTTTTTCTGTTCTGTTTCTTCCGCACAAACTTCTGTAACGGAAAAATATACCAATAATCCATCCCTGGTCGTTTATCCCAATCCTGCAACCAATTCCCTGAAGATCAGAATTCCGGAAACATGGCAGGGAAGAGATATCCATCTCGAAATGTATGATCAGTCAGGAAATATTATTATGATGAAAGTTTTTACCAATACAGCTGATGTTATCACCATGGCACTGGATCTCCCGGGCGGAACGTACATTGTAAAACTGAAACAGAAAGGAAAAAAAATGCTGACAGAAAACCTGCTGGTACAATACTGATCTATTTTTTCTTTTGCTTCCACAATTCATACCTGATAAATAACTGGAAAGATTCGTTCTTTAGTTTTTTTATTACACCTGCCTCTTCATATTTCAGATAAGGTTGCAATCCTTTGGTGTATTGTGCCCCGAACCCAAAACGTTTCCAGTGAAATTCTGCCTGCACCGTAAAATTGAATTGTGTTCTTGTAAAAAAGGAATCGCCGGATACAGGAATTTTCACGAGTTCTTTAACTGTAGAAATTACAGAATCCACACCACCACGGAAAACTGATTGTGTAGTAGTTCGTTCTGATAAAGCTCCATTAAAAACACTGTACATGAGACCTGCGCCAACGGAAAGTTTTGGTGTAACAAATACATTAAAGGATAAAGGTACCTGGTGATAAAAAGTTTTTCTAACAATGTAACTGGATCTGTTCACCAAAATCTGACCTTGTGATGTATCCAGGCTGGTGCTGGAAGAATATTTTGTTTCCTTAACAGCTTGTGGAGCACCATATCTGAATCCGGTATTGATAAACCATTTGTTCTCTTTGTAAAAACGGATATACGGCGCCGGTATATAATCTTTGATGGAATTTTTTCTGCCGTACGCATCATAGTTATTTGATTTCTGGCCATTCACCGGTAACTGGTGCTGCAGTGAAAGGCCAGCAGCAAAATAATATTTGCTTTTCTTTTTTTCTTTTTTGGCGCTGGCTTCTTTTGTGGTGTCTGCAACTTTTGCTGTATCTGTTTTAACAGGTATTGAATCCACCGGAATAAATGAAGAATCTGTTTTTACCAATACAGTTGAATCATTATACGGAGTGATCACGGAATCTGTTTTTTGTTCATCCACGTAAACCTGCATGGCTGTTTTAGCTGCTGTTGTTTTTTTGAAGGGAGATCTTTTGTGTTGGATTTTATTTTTCTTCTCACCAGATGATCCGGTAGCCGATACGTTCATTTGTGTTTTACCCGCAGAACGGTATTTGGTTTTTTTCTTTTTATAGATGCTGTTGCCCGATTCAATATCCGTTGAATTGTTTTTTATTTTTTTAGGAAGTTCTTCATTCAGTTTTGATGATGCCGTTTTTATTTTTGTATTGTTTACAAATGCATTGTTCCTCTTGTTGCTATCTGTATCATTTTCAGATGCGATCTTTGGGGATATATTTGAATGAATAAAGGCAGAATCTACTTTTTCTTCAGACGAACCGGAAGTATTGCCGAATGTTGTTCCGGTTGGAGATGTATTGTTGTTACCGGATATTTTACCTGTTGAAGTTTTTGTAGAAACCATTGCAGACGATGCTGTTTTTTCTTGTGCAGCATTTTGTTTTTTATACAACCAGATGCCAGCTACCAGCAACAGCACCGCCAGGCCGATCACAGCACATCCGGTAAAAAATGGCGGTATGATGCGGTCATCCTCTTTCTCTTTCAAAAGTGCTTTCATTTTTTGCCATGATGGTTCCATCTCCGGCAAAGGAATTTCCTGCAGCTTTTGCTTTACAGATTCTTCATATGGTAACCTTTCATTCATGAATGGTTGAGTTCCTGTTGTTTTATCATTTTCTGTAAATTTTTTCTTGCTTCACTTAAATGCCATTTACTGGTGCCTTCGCTCACACCTAACAATTCCGCTATTTCACGATGATTGTAACCTTCCACCACGTATAAATTGAAAACTGTTTGAGTGGCCGGCGGAAGGCGGCGTACCAGTAATAAGACTTCTGAAGCTTTAAATTTTTCGATGGCTTCCGGCTGAACGGATGGACCGGCATCCGGCATCAGTTCGTGGTATGATTCTATTTTATTTTTCTTTTTGATCACGTCAAGGCAACATCTTACAACAACGGTACGAATCCACGTGTACAGGCTTGCCTGTTTAGGATCGTACCGTTGCAGGTTTCTGAACACTTTCAAAAAACCATTATTCAATGCATCCACTGCATCTTCTTCTGTTTTCATATAGCGCATGCATAGGTTTACCATGCTGCCATAGTAATTCTTATACAGCAGTTCCTGGGCTTTAATGTCTCCTTTCAAACAACCCCGAATGATAATATCTTCCTCTACGCCGTTATTCAACCGGTGTTTATGATTTTTACAATGTTAACTCATCTGTGCAATATGAAAATGACAGTATACATCACCGTCTGACTATATGTACCGCTTCAAAGGAGAAAAGGTTGGGTACATTTTAAGAAAGTAAAATTCAGGGCTTCTTTTTATATACCGGAACGGTGCTGCAAGGTTCGCCATACATGATGCTTTTGGCAGCAGGCCGGAGTTTTTGCGTAACAGCAACATAGGCAGATTCGTGAATGGGTAATTCGCCACAGCCTTTTATTACAATCCGCTGGTCAGTATAATCCAGGATATTTATTTTATTGATTTCCTCTATCAGTAATTGCTGAACTGCCTGCTCCGCATTGCCGAAAACGATTTTTTTTGCCACGGGCTCCAGCGCGCTGGCCACCAGCATATAGGCCCATACCGGAATGATTGCGTCGGTAGAGCAGGTGAGTGCTGCGATCTTCCCTTCATACATGGTCACATCCAGTTTCTTCAACGCTTCCCGGAAATCTTTTTCTTTCAGGATCAGGCCCATGAATAAATGATCTTTCATATCAAACACCACCACCGCTTCCTTCGGATAAAAATCTTCCAGGTTCAGCGTGATGATCCCGCTTTCTGCTACTTTATTCACAAACGTTTCCATCCGGCAAATTTAGCACAAAAAAAGCCGACCTGAAAAAGGCCGGCTCTCCGTACAATTTTATTTAACATTAATAGTGTTCGCTTCTGTTGTCTTTGATATCAGCCAGTTTTCTAAGACCTTCATACCAGTTGGAAGTCTGGCTTCTCATCGTACTCATTTTGGTATTCACAGCCTGGGCCATTTGCTCCGGTGCATCCTGTGGTTTGCTGCCGATAGCATCTACTTTAACTACATAAACCGCATTGGTTCCGCCAAAAGCAGGACTTGGTTTTTGCTGGTACGTTTTATTGAAAGATGCGCCGATCACCTTTGGTTCCAGTCCTACACCATTGATCATCTGGCTGGTTAGGGTGATGGAAGAATCTGCTCCTGCCTGGCTAACCGTTTTGCCATATGCAGCAGCTGCAGCTTCCAGTGTTGGCGTTGCGCCGATCTTTTTAATAATGATCTCTGTTTTCTTTTCGTTGCGAATGATCACTTCAGCACCGGAACGGGCAGTTGCTGCATCCTGTGTTCCTTCTTCCTGTATTTTATCTACTACTGCCACCACAAACTGATCACCTATACTGAATGGTTCACTTACTTCGCCTTTTTTAGCTTTGAAAGCCCATTGAACTACCGCACGTGCATCCTGTAATGCGCCTGCAGCATAATCATTTTCTTTAACGATTCCCGGAACCTGTGTAAACCCTAAACCATTTTTAGCGGCATAGGCAGATAATGATTTTGCATCTTTCTGCGCAGCTGCTTTAGTGGCAGCGATACTTGCAGCATTGATGGTCTGGTCGCTTGGTAAAATATCTTTTCCAACAATGGCAATCTTATAAGCTGTATTAAAATTAGATTGACTGGTGACCTCAATAACATGGTAACCAAATTGTGTTTTTACTACATCTCTTGTTCCTACCGGTTTGTTGAATGTAAAACTGTTGAATTCCGGAACCATTTGTCCGTAACCGAATACACCCAGGTCTCCGCCTTTGTCTTTTGAACCGTCGGCAGAATATTGTGCGGCGAGGGCTCCGAAATCTGCTCCTGCATTGATGGCCGTTAAAATACTGTCAGCACGTTTTTTTGCATCTGCATCAGAAATTCCGCTTTGTAAAGAGATGAGTATATGTTTAGCTCTTACACTGTCGGGCAATGATTTGGTTCCGATAACTTTTGCAATGATCATATTTTTTCCATCCGCGAAAGGACCGGAAACAGTTCCCGCAGGTGTGTTAATGATCGTATCAATTACAGAAGAATTATATTTTGATTTAGGTTTGAATTCATCTTCAAAATCTATCACCGAAGTATTCCTGGCAACAAATGCCTTTGCATTACTGTCGGCAGCAAATTGTGATTTTAATTCTACCATCTGGTTCATCAGCTTAGCACTGTCTTCTGCTGAAGGCAACTGGCTGAAGGTAAGGTAAGAGATAGAACGTCCGGCTTCCTGTTTGAAAAGATCTTTATGTTTTTTTACATAAGCATTGATATCATCATCTGAAACTTTTACTGTGCTGTCGCTGATTTCAGAATACGGAATGGCAACATAACTGATGGTGGAATATTCTTTATTTTCTTTTGCTTCTTTTTGTTGCATCCATGTTGGATAATAGGCGCTTGCAGAAATGAAAGCAGAATATTTTGCTACGGCATTTGAAAGACGGAGTGGTTGTATCAGCTGTGTGTTGATATTATCTCTTTGTTCGCCTTTTACTTTTTTAATATTGGCCAGCGCTTTCTGAACTTCTGCAACATTCAGTTTACCGGAAGTTGGATCTGTTAAACCCTGTTCCTGTAATAAAGGATTAGAAGGGTCATTACTATATAATAAATAAGTAAGTTCTTTACCAGTAAGTTCGATGCCTAATTTTTCTGCTTCTTTAAAAAAGATCCTTTCGGCAACGATCTGGTTCCAGGTTTGTTCACGGATCTGGTACACACGTGTGCCGGTAACTTTTTGTTGCGTACGTTGTTCTTCCTGGGCTTCCGCCATACGAACACGCTCATTGAATTCAGAGATCTCAATCGGATCGCCGTTCACCTTACCGGCTTTGTAAGAACTGGAGCCGAAAAATTTTCCGCCACCCTGCCTTGCATCCATTAATATAAATCCGATCAGGCTCAATGCAATTACGGCAATTACAATTGCGGCGCCTTTGTCCCTTATTGTCTGAATGATCTGCATCTGATTTGTATATTTTTTTAGGATGGCAAAAATAGGGGAAATTGCGATGGAATGTTACGAACGGGCCTGTAAACCGGTTTCATCATAAAATATTAAGATGTAAAACAGGAAATTTTTATAAAAAGATGAGTGTTGGAAGCCGTTACAGCCGATATCCACAGGGTTTGGGTAAAACGTTGAATTTATGTTGATATCGCCGTTTTTTACCAGCCCGGATCCGTAGCAAAATGTTATAAAGCAGTACCTTCTGAAAAACTTATGGATGAGGCTGGGGGTAAAAT
>JANNZE010000052.1:0-3616 GCA_031410455.1 Chitinophagaceae bacterium
TTCCAAAGCCACTCATCACTTCATCAATGATCAGTAAAATTCCGTGTTTGTTACACATTTCCCGAACTGCTTTCATATAACCAACCGGATACTGGAAACAACCCGACGATCCTGATTCACCTTCAAAGATCATAGCAGCAATGTTTGCCGGACCTTCGTATGCAACAATACGTTCCAGTTGTGCCACCGCATCAGTCAGTAAAGATTCTTCACTGTGATTCCAGCGATACGCATAAGGAACATCCACATGTACAAAATTGGGCGCCTGCTGGGAATCGGCAGGTAATTTCCTTGGATCACCTCCGGCAGACATCACACCGTAAGTGGAACCATGATACGATTGATAACGTGTAAGAATTTTATGCCGCCCGGTAGAAATACGTGCAAGTTTAATGGCATTCTCAATAGAAGTGGCACCACATAAAGTATAAAAAGCCTTATTAAGATCTCCCGGACATATTTCTGCTAATTTTTTACCCAGTTCACCACGAATTTTTGTTACACAACTGGGCGTAACATAAGATACCTGCTGCATTTGTTTTACAACCGCTTCCGTAATACGCTGATCACCATGGCCGACATTTACATTCATCAGGCCTGAAGAAAAATCAATATATTTTTTGTCGTTGTAATCATACAGGTAAACACCTTCTGCGTATTTTACGGCAATTGGTGACGTTCCTTTTTGTTTACTCCAGCTGAACAAGGTATAATCCTGATTCTCCTGTATAATTTCTTCTGCCTGGGATAAAGTTTGTGTTGACACTTGTGTTATTTTAAATTTATATTTTAAATTATAAATGATTAAAGTTTAATGATATTTCTACATTTAAAATTTATAATTCCTAATTTATAATTGCATTAGCTCATCCAGTTCACACCGGCATTTGCATTCCATTTTGTGGTGCTCTTTTTCAGTTTTGTCCAGAATTCAATAGAGCTTTTTCCTGTAATATCGCCCACACCGAATTTACTGTCGTTCCAGCCGCCAAAAGAGAATGGTTCTCTCGGTACCGGCACACCTACGTTCACGCCAATCATTCCTGCACTGGCATTTTCTATTATGTAACGTGCCATACCACCGTTCTGTGTAAAAACTGAGGCAGCATTTCCATAAGGATTTGCATTTTCGATTGCGAGTGCTTCATCCACTGTTTTAGTACGAATAATAGAGATAACCGGCCCGAAGATCTCTTCTCTTGCCACACTCATCTCCGGTTTCACGTGATCGATCACGGTAGGTCCAACGTAAGTACCTTTTTCTTTTCCGGCAACTTTTGTATTTCTGCCGTCTACTAAAATTTTGGCACCGTCCTTTTCCGCTTCTGTGATATAACGTTCTATACGTTCCTGGGATTCTTTATTGATAACTGCTCCAAGATTTTCACCTGGAATGATCTTTCTGGCTTCTTCACAAATTTTATCGATGATGCTGTCCACATCTCCTACGCCTATCATGGCGCTGGCTGCCATACAGCGTTGCCCTGCACAGCCACTCATAGAGGCTGCCACATTCTGAGCAGTCATGCCCGGAATAGCATCAGGCAAAACCATCAGGTGATTTTTTGCACCACCCAAAGAAAGGCAGCGCTTATAATTAGAAGTAGCACGCTGGTAAACGATTTTTGCAACTTTTGTTGATCCTACAAATGAAACAGCTTCAATGGAAGGATGATCACAAATTGCATTTACAATATCCACATCACCATGCACCACGTTGAAAACACCATCGGGCAGACCGGCTTCCTTTAATAATTCAGCAAGTCTTCCACAACTCAGGGGAACTTTTTCTGATGGTTTTAAGATCATACAGTTTCCGAGTGCAATTGCATTCGGGATCGTCCAATTGGGAACCATACTCGGGAAGTTGAAAGGCACAATAGAAGCCACAACTCCCAAAGGCACATGCTCCGTGCGGCATTCCACACCACGGCTTACTTCCAGCACTTCTCCTGTTACCAGTTGCGGTAATGAAGTAGCAAATTCTGTAAGCTCAATGCTCTTCTCAATTTCTGCTACTGACTCGCCATAGGTTTTACCATTTTCTTCTGTACACAATTCTGCGAGTTCTTTAAGATGTTTCTCCAGTAAATATTTATACCGGAAGAAAACCTGCACTCTTTCCTTGATAGGCGTTCGGCTCCACGCAGGAAACGCGGCCTTTGCAGCTTCAACAGCTTTATTAAGATCGTTTGCAGTTGACATAGGCACGGTTGACAAAAGGTTACCGTCCAGAGGCGAGATCACTTCAAGTATTTTAGCACTTTCGCTGGAAACAAACTGTCCGCCTATAAAATTTTGTATCGGTTGATATTTCATTATAAATGTAAAATATTTTCAATTTTTTAATAGAAAACTAAAAATAATGCAAAATCACATATGAAAATAAAAATATTTTTACTTTCTTTACAACATGAGCCAAAAGCATACGGCCACGCTGGATGACCTGGATTTTCAGATTCTGAGCTTTTTACAGCAGGATGGGAGAATGTCTTTCACGGTTATTGCAGAAAAGCTGGAAGTTTCGATCGGTACTATCAGAACAAGGCTTAACAAACTGATCGATGACGGAACTATCAGTATCATTGGAAGAGTGGATCCTGATAAAGTTGGATTTAACTGTTATGCTCATATTGCTGTTTATGTAAGGCCTGCCACCTTAAAAGAAAAAGTAGCTGAATATATTTCGCATTTACCTGAAGTTAGTTTCCTGGCAATGACTTCCGGAGAATATGACCTGGAAGTGGATGTGATGTGCCGGGATAATAATCACCTGGTTCAGTTTGTGAACCAGATCAGTATGCTGGAAGGAGTAGATCAGACGAAGACGACAATCTATTTCAAAGTGTATAAATATGCCCAGCCCGACCTTAAACTCCTGAAATAAATGTAAATTGCAAAACTTCTTTAATTCTGACAATTAACTCCATCCCCCTATAATTACAGAATTAAATATCCCCTCTGAATCTGATCATTTTTTTATTAGCATCGTTATGAAAAAAAATTTCTTTCTGCCACTGGCTGCTTTATTTCTTTTTTCTATAGCAAACGCACAGAAATCCATTTACTGGACCGTAAATGAAGCAGATCCTAACAACTTTATTAAGGATAAATCTGTTGGCCGTTTCACTTTCCCGAAAGTATTCAAACTATTCAGCTTAGATGCTGAGCAGATCAGACAGCATTTATTTAAAGTGGTGGATAATAACCAGCAGCACAGCATAATTATTTCACTCCCAAACGCGGATGGTAGTATAGAAGAATTTGAAATAGTAGAAGCTTCCAATTTTGAACCAGCCTTGCAGCAGCGTTATCCGGAGATCAGGGCTTTTAGTGGTAAAGGTATCACTGATAAATATGCTACACTCAAACTGAGTTACTCTCCCCAGGGAATTCAGTCGATGATGGTCAAGCGCATTGCGCAGGACGGCCGCTTTACGGTGGTGGAACGCCGCAAAGTGGCAAACATCATGAAGGAACAGGATTTCGCGGCCAGCAATCGCGTAAAAAAAGGTACCGGCGCGCGCATTGGTCAGATTCGCGGCGCGGACCTGACGCTGATGGGCGACATTGTTGTGTTCGGCCGCGACGACCGCCGCAAAGCGGGCGGCGTGGG
>JANNZE010000053.1:0-4195 GCA_031410455.1 Chitinophagaceae bacterium
AAAGACTGGAAGAAATGCCAGGGGAAGGCATCAAAAATTTATTGATACTTTGTCCTGCTTTTGTAAGCGACTGCCTCGAAACACTGGAAGAAATAGCGGAACGCGGAAAGGAAACGTTTGAAGAAGCAGGTGGAAAGGAATACAATATGATACCGTGCATGAATACACATCCGAAATGGATAGAAGCTTTAACCGGAATTATCAATGACGTTGCCTGATGTATCTGTACATTAAATCCATTCATATCATTTTTATTGTAACCTGGTTTGCAGGTATGTTTTATATGCCAAGGCTTTTCATCTATGCAACTGAAAGCAGTGAAAAGCCCGAGCCGGACCGTACCATTCTTGTTGATCAGTTTTCTGTGATGAGCAAACGCTTATGGTACGGAATCACCTGGCCTTCTGCTGTTCTTACATTCATTTTCGGCACATGGATGGCTTTTCTTTATGGAAGTATTCAGCAATGGCTTTGGGTAAAACTTGCTTTTGTTGCGGGATTATATGCCTATCATTTTACCTTACACGCCATCTTCCGCCAGCAGCAGAAAAGAATATTCCGGTATACCTCCAACCAGTTAAGAATATGGAATGAGTTGGCAACGGTATTCCTGATCGCCATTGTAATGCTGGCATCCGTTAAAGAGGCTATGAGTTTCGTGTGGGGGCTTGCAGGCCTCGTTTGCCTGATCTTATTATTACTTTCCGCTATTCGTATTTATAAAGCAATTCGAAAAAAATAGAAGGAACAACCTTGAAGGTTCTGACATGGAAGGTTAGGACCTAGAAGGTTCTGACCTTGAAGATTCTGACCTAGAAGGTTAGGACCTGGAAGGTTCAGACCTAGGAGGTTAGGACCTGGGAGGTTAGTACGTGGAAAGTTGTGTTTTCCTTTTTTCGATAACATTTTTCCCGATTCAATATATCAGAGGAAAATTATCGTTGCACATTTGCGCCACAAATTAAAACTATGAGAAGAAATGTATGTATAGCAATGGCAACGCTGGTTTTTACAAATGTTGTTTTTGCGCAGGCGCCGCAGGAAGATACCACCGTTAAAAAATCCGTTTACCTGAAAGACATTACCGTTGTTGGAAAAAATTCTACCAAAGACCTGCACCAGATGCCGGAAGTAGTAGGAACAGAAATATTTGCCGGCAAGAAGAATTCACTGATCGTGATCGAGAACCTGAATGCGAATATTGTAACCAATACCATGAGGCAGATCGTTGCGAAAGTTCCCGGAATTCATATCTGGGAAAGTGACGGAAGCGGCATACAGATAGGCATTGCGAGCAGAGGCCTGAGCCCTAACCGCAGCTGGGAATTCAACGTGCGTCAAAACGGATACGATATTTCTGCAGATCCTTTCGGATACCCTGAAGCGTATTATACCCCACAATTACAGGCCGTGCAAAGAGTACAGTTTGTAAGAGGCGCCGGCGCTTTACAATATGGTCCGCATTTTGGCGGACTGGTGAACTTTGTTTTGAGAGACGGAAATGAAATCAATAAACCTTTACAGTTCGAATCTCAGAATACGGTAGGAAGTTTCGGTTTGATCAATACCTACAACTCTGTTGGTGGCGCCAGCAAAAAAGCCAATTATTTTGCTTTTTATGACCACAGGAATGCAGATGGTTGGAGAGATAACAGCAAGTATAAAGTGAATACCGGTTTTGCAACTGCTCATTATAAAATAACCGATAAATTCAAATTAGGGATAGAATATATGAACTGGAACATGCTGAGCCAGCAGCCCGGCGGACTCACAGATACCCAATTTGCGGAAGATGCACAACAAAGTTTCCGCAGCCGGAACTGGTTCAAAATAAATTGGAATACAGTCGCATTAACAGCTGATTATCAATTTAATGAAAAGACAAGATTAATTGTAAAATCGTTCAATATCCAGGGCGACAGGGGCAGCGTTGGATACACAAAGGCCATCAATATTAAAGACTCTATCAATCCTGCAACAAATACCTATAACGCCCGTGTGCTGGACATCGATCATTACCGGAATTTTGGAACGGAAGCAAGGTTTATTACCGACTACAACATGGGTAAATTAAAAAATACGCTATCTGCAGGTGTTCGTTATTTTACCGGTAAGACCACGCGTTTAAAGAACGGCATTGGCTCAACAGGATCAGATTATAATGAAACTACCACCTCACCTTTTCCGCAGGACATCGTTTTAAAAACAACCAATACAGCTGCCTTTGCAGAAAATATTTTTCGCATCACCAAAAAATTTATCCTTATCCCGGGCGTTCGTTTTGAGCATTTAACTACAGCTGCTTCCGGCAGACTGAGTTTTGCCGGCAATGGATCTGAAGTATTAATGACTCCGGAATCACGTGAACGCAACTTCGCTTTATTCGGCGTGGGAACAGAATATCATGTAACAAAAGGAACAGAGATCTATGGTAACTATACACAGGCCTATCGCCCGATGCTTTTCTCTGATCTCACTGCTGCACCCACAACTGATATCATCGATCCGAACCTGAAAGATGCCAAAGGATATAATGTGGACCTGGGATACCGCGGAAAAGTAAAAGAATACCTGTACTTCGATGTGAGTGGTTTTTATATGGAATACAATAACCGTATAGGCACTATCACACAGCTTCGCCCCGATCTTTCTGCATATACTTACAGAACAAATGTGGCCAACAGTGTCAGTAAAGGAATTGAAATTTTAGCTGAATTTAACCCTGTAAAAGTATGGTATTCACAAAGTAAGATAGGTAGTGTAAATTTATTCGTTTCCTATTCCTATACAGATGCCCGTTATAAAAATTTTCTCACCGTTAAGAAAGAAGGCAGTGCCTTAGTAGAAACGAACCTTAAAAATAACCAGGTGGAGAATGCTCCGCAGAATATTTTAAGAACCGGATTCACCTATCTGTTTAAAATGTTTTCATTGAATGCGCAATGGAGTTATGTTGACAAAACAAATTCAGATGCAAACAACACCATCAAACCCACTTCAAACGGACAGGTTGGATTGATTCCATCTTATTCGATTTGTGATATTGCTGCTACCTATCGGGCTACCAAATTTTTTAATATCAGGGCCGGTGTAAATAATGTAGGTGATAAAAGATATTTCAGTCGCCGTTCCGGTGGATACCCGGGACCGGGATTGTTACCTTCTGATGCAAGAAACTTCTTTGTATCTGTAGGTGTGAAATTGTAAGGTTGTTACGTTTATGAATAAGAAGCCGCTGGTTGATCCGGCGGTTTTTTTATGCATGATATTTCATAATGCCTGAATGGTTAAACACATTTTTTTCACAATACAATTATATCAATTTAACTAGGCATTTTAAATAGTAATTTTACTCAAACGACTTAGAATGCGCTTGAACAACATTTCTATTGCTATCCTATCCATAGCAATGTTCCTATTTACCAACACCTACAGCCAGAACTTTAAACTGAAATATAAAAACTCAGTACCGTATGCAGGTATTGAAGTTGGGTCCAAGGGCGTGAAGATGACCATCCTCGAGATCGGAAAAAATCAACAGAAAGATGGCACCATCAACCTGTTACAGGATACTGCGGTGAATACTGATTTTATTAATTTCACTCCTGCTACATTTTCGGCAACACTACAGGTTTTAACCGCTTTGTATAATAAAGCCAACAAAGAATATAACATCCCTTCTGCCCGCATTTTCACAGCCATCAGCAGTGGTGTAAAGATCCTTTCTGAAAAAGAACACAAAATGGATATGGTTACCAAACTGGCCGATTCATTTAAAACCCTCATCAATGAACCATCCCGGTTGGTTACCATTATTGATGTAGTGGACGAAGCCCGTTTGTCTCACCTTGGTATCATACCTGAATCACGTCGTTATAATACTTTCCTGATTGATATTGGAAGCGGTAATACCAAAGGAGGCTATTTTCCGAATGGCAATACACGCGATATACGTTTGTTCCAGTTAACATGGGGCACAAAAAGTGTAACGAATGAAACCGTTAAAAGAGTAGCAGAAGATAAAACGCTTTCTGCTTACAACCGCCAGTTATCCAGAGTGCTTTCCGGTTCTGCAGATGAGGAGATCACATATGCGGTGAATGTAAGCGGGGCTTATAAGATGAGTGATAACATTGCTTTCAGTGGTGGTATCGCCTGGTCAGTTGCTACACTTTTATATCCTGAACTGGTGGAA
>JANNZE010000054.1:0-8969 GCA_031410455.1 Chitinophagaceae bacterium
CTTTCTTTATAATCTTCATACCGCGAAAGCACTTCTCTTTTCGCATAACGTTGTTTTTCTTTCAGCGTTTGCTGGTTAATGCTGATGCTTTCTTCTGCTACTCTTCTTTGTCTTTTGGTACGAGATAAAATATCGAAAGGTACCATCACACCAAAATTGTATTTCGGAAAGAAAGCGGCGGAAGTGGAATTTTTGATCACAAATTCATTGATGTTGGCACCAACAGATATAGAACTCAGCCAGCCCAGTTTTGCAAATGCAAGGTCTTCCTGGGCAATTCTGATATTGGCTTCCGAAATTTTCACATTCGGATTATCCATAGCCAGTTGCACCAGTTTGATTCTGATCAGTGAATCTTTATTAAGGTTTTCATTCATCACCAAAGGTTTCATAGAAGCCTGTGGCTTATAATTTTTCCTGAGTGAATCAGGTACCTGGCTGACTCTTTGTGTAAAAGCGTTAACAGACAGCACAACTAAAAAAACTACAACAGTTAAGATCTTCATTAGCGTTGATTTCGGGTAAGTCAGTTTGATACAGGCTTTATGTTGACAGATTCCTGTTCTTTATCATCAAGATCTTTCAGCCTTATAATTAAAGATAGTAAAGAAAAGAAGAAGATACCCTGGGGGATCTGCCCGATGGTTTCCTGGGAATACTGTGTAACGATCAAAGGAAACATAAAGCATACGATCACGCCCATGTACATTTTCAATTCTTTATTCTTCATTCTGAAAAAATTATGAATACCCTGCCATAATATCGCAAGGTTTACCAGCAGCCATATCACAAGGCCCGTCCAGCCTGTTTCCAGTGCTATACGTAACAATGCACTGTCTGTAGGAAAATTGGCCAGCGGATGACCGGGAAAATGCAGTCCGCCTTCTCCATTGGTTGTACCACGGCCACCACCCAGAGGATGCTGGTAAATATAGGGTTGTATGAGATGGCGGTTGCGTTCTCTGAGGTTAAGTGATTCGTCTTTACTGTCGAAACTACTCCGCACCCTGTTCAAAGTATTATTTGAATAAATGGGTGCAAAAACCACAAACAAAACAGCCATGATGGTACAGAATAAAATCAACAGTGTTTGTTTACTCTGAATATTTAAAAATCCGTACATCACCACACCAGCTGGAATAATAACGGTTGTAGTTCGTGTTCCTGAATAGGCCATACCCAACATCATGATCAGCGCACCAAATAACATCAGGTATTTTTTCTTTTTATTCTTTTCATGCAAAGCCATCAGCAAAGTGACCAATGCCATGGTTCCTGCGAGGATTCCAAAGGCCACCACATCCGATAAAAAAGAAAATTTTCTTAATTGCCCTCCCTGGAACAGCAATTCAAAAGTTCCGGGCACACTTAAAATATAATTGTATTCTGATGGCAGGTAACCGAACCATTGCTGAAAACATCCGTATAATGCAATGATAAAAGACAAAACGATCCAGAAGTTAAAGAAGTAACGGATCTTAGGCAATGTATCCAGCACTCGATATGCGGTAACATATACCAGCATATACACCATCCATCTTTTAAAGTGTGGCATCCACACCATGAAATCCCGGGCGATAGGGTTGAACATTTGTAAGATCGCTTCGAGTGTATTTATGATCAGCATGAAGGTGATCATTGATTTCATCAGTTTGCCGTTTTTTTCATAATTGCGATTGGGTGCAATGTATGTTCCGATAAATACAAACAGCAACAGCATTTCCAGCACTACGCTCAGCGGTATGAGGTCTTTGCCTAATAAGTGATTGGGATAAAATACAAATACGGCAAAAACAGATGTTGCGTAAAACCCGGTGTAAGGTTTAAATAAACAGATGTAAACAAAGATGGCTCCGCCCAGCGCTGCGGCAACTGCTATCGGTATAAAAAAGAGATCGATACTGGCAAGATAACCACTGGCAATGGCAAATAAAACCAGTATAAAAATGCCGGTGGGTGAAACCAGTTTTTTTATGAACACTTCTTTATGAAGCCAGTTATTAAATGATATGCTGATGTTTTTATCCTGCACTTACAGAAAAATGATTTTTACAAAAAGAAATAATACAACCAATGTTACGAACAGTAATGAGACAACTTCAAAAAAACTGTTGCTTGCCCGTTCATTTTCTTCATTATCATGCATATTTTTTCTTCAATGGTTTAAACTGATGAATGGCATCATATATTTTTGAAACTGTGTTTTCCCACGAATGTGATCTGGCTACCTGGATTCTTTTTTGGATCTCCGCTTTACCATCAGCTGCGTTCAGTGCCTGTTCAATTGCCGCAATATATTCTTCTAAATTATTACATAAATAGGTACAATCCGCAAACTCCTGCATCGTTTCCGTCTCTGTGGCAATCACCGGTTTTCCGGCGGCGAGGTATTCATCTACTTTTCTCGGATAATTACCGATGGTAAGCTGGTTGACCAATTGCGGATTCAGGCATACATCAAACCGATGAACATATCCCGGCAATTCAATTTCATTTTTACCACCCAGGAAATGAACATTTTTTTGAGAGTGTAATGCACTGTTTTTGAATGCCTCATCTTCCGGACCCACTAATACGATATTCCAATCCGGTTTTTGTTTGCTGATGTTCACCAGCAGATCAATATCTAAACGCATCTCTGTTAGAAAACCACAATAACCAATGATGGGTTTTGAGATGCCTGCAATATCCTGCGGAATATGTTCCGGTTTTTTAAAATAATGATCTGTACAGCCCTGCCCGGTATAATAACTGCAGGTGTTGTATTTTTTTGCATAAGAATTCAGGTAAAGAGAATTGGTGACTACCATATCGGTCTTCACCAGTAATTCCGGTTCTGAATAGCGACCATGTTTATAAAAATAGGGTTGCGCCAGGAGATAATCCCGCAGGTAATAGATCGTACAATCAAATTCTAAAAAATCCTGGAGATACAGCCCATTGTAAAAATCATTATCAATAAACAAAACAGGGTTTTGGAAATTCAGTCTCTTTGCTGCTTTATCAATCTGCATGGCCAGTTTCTGATTATTTCTTTTGTTGAGATAATGATAGATCCTGTTATGCGGTAACCAGTTGATAGATTCCAGCCTTGTTTGCGGATTAAACACCCACAGATTCTTTTCAACTTCATCCAGCACATTAATTCCTTCACGGATGCTTTTTAACCTGTTCTGTGTTTTTATATCTGAAGGAGATTTCCATTGTGTGATGCGATCCAAAGGACGGTTCACATACAGCACACGATTATCTGCTGCAATTTCATGTGCAATGTTTTTGAAATTATGCCCGATGTCAAGATCCCACGGCTGAATGCCGAGCATAATGAAATCTCTGCCTTTTATTAGCGGGTTTTCCATTTTATAAAAAACTTATCTATCAATAATCTGGATATCTCAGGATAAAACCTGAAAGCCTGTTTAAAACAATTTATAAAGCTGATTGAATATAATTTATTCAGTAAGTATTGTGTTAATATGAAGCCGACGAGATGTGTGAGCAATAAAGCATAGGCGCAACCCATAAATCCAAAATATTTTATGCAGAAAAATGCAAGTACCACATGCACCAACGCCAATACCGATATCATGATGAAGTTAAGTGCGGGCCTTCCGATAGAATCGATGATCACTCCCCATTGTTTTAAGAATGCTAAAAAAATACCGGTGAGTGAGGCCAGTTGTAAATAAGGCACTGCATCCAGGTATTGTTTATCTGCCAGCACAAGAATGATGAATTTTGGAAATAAGATGATGAAGGCCACCATCGGAATATTGAAACACAAAGTAGCACCTACTGTTTTTTCGTAATAATATTTTACGCGTTCTTTATTTTCTGCGTTCTCTTTTTTTGCAGTCTGCGGAAAGATCAGATCACTTAATACCTGCGAAGGCATATCGGTGAGGTTGATCACACGGGATGCAATGTTCTGTGAAGCGGTGAATGCTGTACTGCCCAGTATCGGCGATAACATCATCTGGCTGGCATTGGAAAAAACGATGGTGCTGATGCCTGTGCCGAAAACATATTTTCCAAAATGCCACATCTCTTTTATCCAGTGCATGGATAATACAAATGTTTTAGTTAAGTGATGACGTACATACCGGTATCCTGCAATGGTTCCCAGGAATATACCGGCGGAATATATCATTACTAAGAAGCTGAGTGATATCTTATAATTCACAAACATGAAAATCATCAGCATCACCAATGTACTTGCCTGCCTGATGAAATATTACCAGAACTATGATTTGTATTGTGATTTGGTATACATGATCCATTCGAAATGCGAAAAAGGAATCAGCATTAACATCCCAATGAAATATATATATAACATCGACTCCAGTTCAGGAGCCTGCAACAAAACTGAAAAATAATGACCTGTTACGATCATCAGCAAAATGAGCAGCAATGTGATCACCGCATTTAAAAACAAGGCAGCTGATAAAATAAATTTATGCTGGTGGGCTTCACTATGATTCATGAATTTGATCATAGAAGTTTTAACCAGTCCCTGGCGGATCAGTTCAACAAAAGAAGTGATGATGAGAAACAATGCCCACACGCCCATTTCCGGTTTGGTAAGTGTGTGTTTGGCAAGGATCATGGTGGTGACGATACCAAAAACCGGGACAGATAATTTCTGCAGGCCATTAAAAATTCCTGCGGCCATCCATCCCTGATATTTAGCCTGTTGAGCCATAGTTTTTTATTCGGATGTATAAACATTGATATGTTTTACATCTGTAAATTATATTCAGTTAAGAATTTTCGTTTTTTAATTCAACAACTTTTTCTCTTTTTTCCAGAGAAAACAGCCATGTTATATTTAATCTCACGCACAGTTTATAAAACAATACCGGCAATACCAAACCTGCCACAATACCTGTGATCAGCAGAACAGGAAGATGATAAATTCCATATACCCTGGTCATGAAGATCCTTAAAGATGCAAGGATGATGACATGTGTTACATAGATGTACAGTGAATGTCGTCCCAGTTCTCTTAACCAGTTGAGTACTTTCCATTTTTGTAAACAAAAAGCCAGACTGATGATAAAAGCGCATCCGAAGAGCGCCACAAAAATGAAAATGAAGGGCTGATAATTTTCTACAAAATCAAAATATTCCGTTTCATATTTGAGGTTCTCATATAAGAAATAGGCCTGCGTTGCTATAAAGGGCAACGTAAGTATCAGCAGTGTTTTTCCACTCTGCAATATTTCCACCACCTTTGGTTCCCGGATAAAACGTGCAGAAGCATCTCCTATTGCATAGAATAAATAATAATGTATGATATCATGCAGAAAGCCAATACCAAAAGAATTCCGGGTCATGATAGCGGATGCATAAAACAGTATCAGGCCTATCATTATATTCTGGAAAGCCGTTGGTTTCAGGTAAACTTTTATTACAGCATACAATATGGAAACATTAAATAATGCATACAAATACCAGAACTGTTCAATATTACGTGGCAGATAAAATAAATAAGTATAATCGTTGATTGTTCTCTGCGTGTTGATCAGGCTGGAAAAGATCAGTTGTAAAGTGATCTGAATAATGCCCCACAAAAAATAGGGATATAAAATAGTTTTGGCTTTAGTGGCCACAAAGGTTTTAAGACCTCTTTTTTGTAAACTTGCAGCTACAAAGAAACCGGATACAATAAAAAACAAAGGCATTCTGAAACTGAAAAAAAGAATATTGGCATATTCCACATTTTCATATCCCACCACCGAAACGGTGGAATGTTTCAAACCTTCATAAACATGGCGGTACAGTACAAGGATAATGGCAATACCTCTTGCATAATCTATCCAGCCATGACGGATCGTTTTCATGCTTACATTATCAGGAATTGATATTCTCCAAAAGCACTTTGTTGAGTATGGTTCCCTGATTTTTTTCTTTTAAACTATTAAGGTAGCGGATGGATTCGTGGTCAACTTGAGAAATAGTACTGTCTGCAGAGAAAACGCAGAATAATGCCTCAGAGTATGTTTCGATCTCCCTGGTGTCGGCATAAAAATTCAACGCTGCTCCTTCTATAATAATAAAATCATATTCCCTGGCAAAAGCGGCTATGAAATTATTCATATCTGTTTTGTCAAAAACTTCTGAAGGTGTGATGTTCCCGTTTTTGCAGCCAATGATATTTAAATTGTCATAGGCAGTTGAGCCCGTTAACTTTTGTTTTGACACCGGTTCATCATAACGGATCTTACCGATCACATCCTGAATAAATACTTCCGTATTGAAATCCCTGGTGAGTGTATTATTGCTGAAATTGAGATCGATCAGTAAAACTTTTTTATGGCTGAGCAATAAGCTTGCCGCTAATGCCTCTATCACGCTTGTTTTACCAGTCTGTTTTTGCGTGCTGGTAAATAAAAACACCTTCTTACCGCTGTTGAGCAATTCGAAACGGAGTTTACGGATATTGTTTTTGAAATTATTCTGGTTCTCAAATTTCTTCCCTTCATTTTCCTCCATCACAATATCCAGCACATTTGTTTTTTTAAGATTGAGTTTATTTAAAACCAGTGTACTTTTAAGACGGGAAATACGATTAAAGATCAGCGGAGTTTTAACCGATGAATCAAAAACTTCCAGGAAAATAAATATCAGTGCACTGAAAAGGAAAACAGAAATGCCGGCCAGTCCCATTTTCAATAAGGTCTTTTTAGATTCTGGTTTAGGTGCAGGAAGCCCCAGTCTTGTCTGAATGAAATTTGAAGTAGGATCATCTTTCTGTAAGCCTTGTATCTGTGAAAATCTTTCCTTAACATTTTTTAATTGCAGGTTCTCCATATCCAGGCGTGTTTTAATCACATCCATTTTTACACCGCTGGCCGGGTTGGCATTTGTCATTCCCATGTATTTCTGTATCCGGGAATTATACTCTCTTATAGTAATATCAGAAGCATTGGCTGCTGCCCGCTCTTCGCTTAATTCTTTATTGATGTCGTCAATATCCTGCTTTAATTTATTCCTGTTCACACCTGAATTTGATTTCAGGATGATCTCTGTGCGGATAGCATTTATCTGCTGCTGTATGGCAGGATCATTTCCTCCTTTGCGGTTCAGTTCCGCAAGCAGGTCATTTTTTTTATTGGTTAATCGTACCACTTCATCATTACTGCCACCACCTGTTGCCAGGTTCTGTTCCAGTGTGGCCAGCCTTTCAGACAGATAATTTACTTTATTGATGTGAAGATTGTATTTGCTTTTTTCATCAGCCAGTCTTGATTCGATTTCTGTTACCGTTTCCATGGCACTGGTGGTTCTGCTCACTGGATCGATTGTTCCCTGGCTCATTTTTTCTGTAAGCAAGGTTGAATTCAGGCTGTCTACTTTTGACTGTTGTGCTTCCAAAAGGCTTTTGATACTTTCTGCAGATTCATCGTTGCGTAAAGCATTCAGTTTTTTATAATAATTCAGAAATTCGGTTCCCATGGAATTCACGACCCATGCGCTCAGTTCCGAATTTTCAGAACTGAAGGTGATATCCAGGTAATCCGTTCTTGCCACACGGTTCACATTCAGAAATTTCATGAGTGTTTCATAATCATATTTATACAATGCTATGAATTCGATCAGCTTATCTTCTTCCGGAATATCTGTTCTGAGCATTTCATTATTGGCCAGTTTCTGCACCAGGATTTTTTTTGCCGTATCCTGGTTCATTTGCCGGTAAGCGAGTTTTTCTGTTTCCCTGATGCTCAAATGGCGGTAAGACGATTTGGGATTCAACAGATCATGCAACATCAATGAATAAGATATCCTGTTTACCACCTGTGGTGATTTGATCGTTTCTATTACGTTATCAAATTTTACATCTACCGAATACAGATCGATGGCAGCTGAACCATCAGCCAGCTTAACTTTTTCAGCGGTGAAGCCTGTTGAATATTGCGCAACTGAAACATAGAGCGGTTTTTTGTACAGCAAAAAAACAAAGGTGGCAACTACTGCTATAAAAGACAACAAAATGATGATCCACTTTTTTCTGTAAAGCGCTTTTATAAAATAAATAAGATCCATGGCTGCTGATTTTGGTGAGGTGAAGCGAGTGCAAAGGTCAAAAAAAATCTGGTATTATGAAATACCAGATTTTAAATAGTTGAGGTTTTTCTAGTCGACCTTAATTAATCTGATGGATTTGGTCAGTTTGCCATCAACAATTATGTTAAGAATGTACGTTCCCCGCTGCATGGATGCTGCTGAAGGAATATTCAGTCTGAATGTATTTCTACCTGCTGTTGAACGATAAGTACTGCTATTGTACACTACCCTGCCGGTCATGTCATACAATACCATACTGATATCAGATGATTTAACAGCGTCGATATCTACCTGAACTTTATTACTGAACGGATTCGGATAAACATTGATATCCCCGGTAAGTATTTCTGCTTTGATCGGATCAGCCATCGGAACTGTTTTAGAAACAGGTGCTGAAATGATGGCCGGCTCAGGATCTGCCTGCATACTGCGCCCGGATGTTGCTACCGCTGTATAACCTGCATCATCATTGTAAGATTCCAGTGTGAATGCACCTGTGAAACTATATGGTGAACCATTCTGCGTTCTTACATCAATGATCAGTTCGCCGTCTTCATTTGGCATCAGGTCTTCCAGGTAAACAACTTTTGCCTTATTGTATAAACTGTTCAGATAAACTGTTTTTCCATTACAGTTGTATACAGCAACTGAATATCCACCGCCAACAAAAATGGCACTTCCGAAAATTCCCACTCTGTATTTCTTACTGATGTTCAGTCCTGTGAATTTAACCTGTGATAATTGTCCTGCATCTGTCCAGTAATTACTTTCCATTACCGCTCCTGGCAATACGCCTGTACCGTTAACTCCGCCAAAACCAGGACCATTGAACTCTTTAGTGATGATCAACGACATACCGCTGTTATTGTTGGTATTGTCGAAAAGGTCAGGGAAAGTAGCAC
>JANNZE010000055.1:0-1617 GCA_031410455.1 Chitinophagaceae bacterium
CGGGCGCAGAAATGCGGACTGGCTGAGCAGCGGGGCCACCCCAAAGGCATTGCCCATATAACTGTTGAGCGCGCCGTCAAAATAATCCGGGTCGATATACGATGTAGAAACATCGTCAATATATTCGGTGAACGTTTGCCGATACAAAAGTTCAAAGCTTGTATTAAAACGTTCACCTAAAGCGATCTTCACTCCACCTCCCAGCGGGATGTTATATTGTGTGAGTTTATAGGGTTTCTTTTCCGGGTACTCTGCCATGCCTTGTCCTTCTGTACGAAGCGGATGCAATTTGTACCATGTTCTGGCACCATATTGATTTACCAGGGAGCCTTCAGGGTCGAAATGAAATATACCGACACCTAAAAATCCATAAGGACTTATTCTTGGCCGATAGCCTTCTTCATTATTTCTGTTGAGGAATACCAGCGGATGAAATTCCACTGCAGAATATACCTCCCACATTTTACTTCTGAAGTCGAGATTGCGTTGTTTACGCCATAATTCATTTATACCATCTGTATTTATGATATTATCTCTGCCTTCTACATAAGTAATCTGGCCTGCAAGCCTGAACCCGAGCCATTCTGTGGGATATACGCTTATGAATCCACCTCTCATAACTTTCGTTAATTCAAGGTTCACATCTTTAATGAATTTTGTTCCGTAACCGGCATTTCCACCAAGATCTCCCAGGAAAAATGTTGGCCCGAAGTTCACACCTATCTCTACTTTATCTGCAAAGGAAAAATGTTGTGCTTTCAGCTCCTGCAGCAACGAAGTGCAGAAAATTGTGCATACCAGAAAAGTTTTAGCAACGATGTTGCCACAACGGGATTTCATTGAAATACGGTTTGTTTTCTCAGATACTGATCAAAACAGATGATCAGACAGGATAAAAAACGATTTCTGAAATCCTTTATTGTATAAAAACGGGAATATTATTTTTTATAAAGCATTTCAATATGTTCTATGCCATCTTCCAGGTAAACATCGCTGGTTTGGATAAAACCCAGTTCTGTATAAAATTTCTGCAGGTATAACTGTGCTCCAATGCGGATCGTGTCCACATCAAATTGCTGTAAAGTAAGTTCAACGGCTTTTTCCATCAGCTCTTTACCGGAACCTTTACGCCTGAAAGCAGCATTCGTCAATACCCGGCCGATGCTGGCTTCTGTATAAGAAATATCAGGTGGTAATATCCTTGCATAAGCTGCAAGTTGCCGTTCTTCCCAGCCGCATAAATGATAACTGTCCTGGTCTTTATCATCTGCATCCCTGTACACACAATTCTGTTCTACTACAAAAACATCAGCACGTAATTGAAGAATTTTATAAAGCTCTTCGGTTGTTAAAAGAGAAAAAGGTTTGTAGGTCCAGCTGATCATATAATGTTCATTTTATTATTTCCGTTCATTTTAAAATTCATCAACGCTGCAATGGAAGATGCTCTTTTTTTTGCTGTCAGCGCAATGTTGCCGGAAAATAGTTCGTCTGTGGTCTGGTTAAATAATAAAATCCATCTGTCAAAGTGTTCGGCAGTAAAATGATATTGCCTGTTCAGCTGAATATGTTTCTCCATAACATTGTCTTTATAGGATGTGGTGTCCAGTAAAATAG
>JANNZE010000056.1:0-1543 GCA_031410455.1 Chitinophagaceae bacterium
GGTCTGAGCCACCCTCTTGGATCTGTTCTTTAGTAAATTGGCTTTTATCACGGTTCAATTGACCTTCAGTGCTTCCAGTACCTGTTCCTTCTTTATACTCACCGCTGTCTTCTGATTCAGGAGTCGTAGAGGAGTCGGACTGCTTGGTATTATCTATTTCGTCACTATCCTTTTTTAAAGAGTTTGACTTTTGTTTACCTTGATAAGTTTTCATTTTGTAGATTTTGATTTTTGCTGTTATAAATCGTAGTCGCTAAACTACTCTGCAAAGAAAACATTGATTGAAGCAAAAGGTGTTATATAATTCTACAAATGAGTTATATCATTTCTTCTGCGATATTCATCCTGTGCAGCTTTTCTTCGTATTCTGCGGGATATAAGAGATTTATTTTCCTCGCATAGATTTGGCAGATTATCATTTCGAAATATATCTTCATTAATTAAAAACAATATAGCTTTAGTGTTGTTAAAACTTAATTCAACATTAAATCAAATCAAATTAAATTAAATCAAATTAAATCAAATGCTAAAAAACTTTACAACCGCAGATAAACTTCTCTTTCTTGCTGCGTTATTGTCCTTGATATTCTCTGAAATCCTGTATTTTCAAGGAGCAAAAGCCGACGGAACTTTTATTGGATTATGGGTACCTTCAATTTTAGCCTTTGGAATATATCTTAAACTAATTAATACCCGAAAAAATGACTGACCTTATTCCATATTTTGCAGGATTAATAACATTACTTTTTGGTTTCGGATTTGCATTTGCACTTAGTGAAGCAACCAAAAAAGCGAAATAGAATTGCTGCTACAGAAGGACAGTCCTGTTTTTGATATTTGATTTTATTGACACCCGTTTCTATTTTTTAATTGAATTCTATTGGTTTTTCATGCTTTGAGCTAATTATGGATGTGATTAAGAAAAATTATTAGTTTTTGTCCGTTAGAAACTATAATTATTTCTAATGAATATTGAGGACTTTGCCTTTATTTTTGTGTTTCCATTATTCGCAACACTGAAAGCATGTATAAAGTACTCTCATTCCAGATCTCAGACACAATCGACATTAAAGCTTTTAAAAGCTTCTTTACAGCCAAATTATATTATTCGGATTCCGATGAATTGTATTTTCAGGTAAATCCTGATCAATTTATATATGTCTTTAAATATGGCGTTGTTTGTTTTATGAATCTGGACGATGTTCGGATCTCCGATTTCATCAAACTCATTTCGCCTTATTGCAAAAATTTCTTTGTATTATGCATCATCGAAAAAGTAGTTCGCTGGAATGGATTATTATCATCCTTATTTTTGTTGAAGTGATCAACCTATTTATGGGAAAGTTTTTTTAGACACCAATAATATTTTGCATTACACGGCTGTAATGTAGCATGATGAGAAAAAGGAGTAGCGGTCATAAAATAATTTATATTCCAAATATTGCTTTCGCTTTTTCTTTATTTGTAAACGAGTGAATTATGTAAATCCACTATAAAGTTATATAACACTTTTCTTCTAAATGATGGTGAATTTTGTGACGAG
>JANNZE010000057.1:0-2804 GCA_031410455.1 Chitinophagaceae bacterium
TGGATCTCCAAAAGGAGTTGCCCGTTTTTTACAGAGAGCCGGAAGAAGCGGACACCAACCAGGTGCGGTCAGCAGAATTTATTTTGTACCTACCCATTCTCTTGAACTCATGGAAGCTGCTGCGCTCAAAGAAGCGATCAAAAATAATTTCATTGAAAACCGCCAGCCACTTTCTTTGTGTTACGATGTTCTGATACAATACTTATGTACACTCGCCGTGTCTGAAGGTTTTTACCCGGAAGAAATTTATAAAGAAGTGACCTCCACACATTGTTATAAAGAACTTACCCACCACGACTGGCTCCAGATTCTTGATTTCATTACCAACGGTGGAATTGCTTTACAGCAATATGATGATTTTAAAAAAGTGGAGATACAAAATGGTCTTTATAAAATAGAGAACCGGCGTATAGCGATGCGTCACCGGATGCATATCGGCACCATCGTGAGTGATTCCATGCTGAAAGTGAAATTTATTTCTGGAGGATATATAGGAGTGATAGAAGAAACTTTTATCACCAGGTTAAAACCAGGCGATGTATTTACACTGGCCGGAAGAAATTTAGAATTTGTGATGCTGAAGGAAATGACAGCACTGGTAAAAAAAAGTAATGCCAGCAAATCGATTGTTCCCAGCTGGGCCGGTGGAAGAATGCCCTTGAGTGCCAATCTCGGATTCATGCTGCGAAAAAAATTAGATGATGCTGCGCGTGAAAATTATAAAAAGGAAGATGAACCGGAACTGGTGAAACTGCAGCCACTGATGCAACTACAAAAAAAATTATCGCATGTTCCCGTGGCCGGTGAATTGCTCATTGAACATATTGAAACGAAAGATGGTTTTCATCTTTTTGTTTATCCGTTTGAAGGACGGCTGGTGCATGAAGCCATGGCAGCGCTGCTGGCCTACCGCATTTCGAAGAGCACGCCGATAAGTTTTTCATTTGCCATGAATGATTACGGATTTGAATTACTCAGTGATCAGCCCATACCGTTGGATGATTCAAATGCATATGAATTGTTCTCAGAAGAAAATCTTTTCAATGATATCAGCCAAAGTGTGAATTCAACAGAAATGGCCCGAAGAAAATTCCGTGACATTGCTGTAATCGGCGGCCTGATTTTCCAGGGACGGCCGGGTGAACAGATCAAAACCCGGCATCTGCAGTCATCAGCGTCATTGTTATTCAATGTTTTTTCAGAATACGATCCCAACAGTCTTTTATTAAGACAGGCATACAATGAAGTGATGGATCATCAGATGGATGAAGTTCGTTTAAGGAATATGCTGAAACGCATTCAGGGTAGTATAATCGTAATTAAATATCCTGAACGCCTTACACCATTTTGTTTTCCTGTGAAAGTGGATTCCATGAGAGAAAATCTTACATCTGAAAAACTGGAAGATCGTATCCGTAAAATGCAGCAGCAACTGGAAAAATAATCAGTACACCAGTCGCTTTCTTTGTGTGAAGTACAATAAAATGAACAATACAGTTATACCCGCCCCAAAGTAAAATGCAAAACCGGCGAAAATGAAAAATCCTATGAACGCTGCCAAGCTTATAAACGGAAGTATTTGTCCGACCAGGTAATAGGTGAATCCCTGTTTTTTCAATTTACGCATCTGAGCAGCACCCATGATACATAAAACCGCGGCAAGAATGCCTATAATGAGAATGGGAATTCTGTTTTCGTAGCTCTGTATCATCATTTGTTTATACAGTACTGGATCCGGAATCATATTTTTTACAAAAGAAGGCGCCCCATCTGCATTCATCTTGCTGATCATTTCATCACTTTTATCCAGGTTGCTTTTTGCAGTACTGAACTGAAACAAAGCGGAAACGATCTGAAGGCCACTTCCGATAAAAGTAAGGATGGTAAGCACATTTAAAGTTGAACTGAGTTTTGGCTGTTCCATTTCATCCATTTCTAAAACGCCTTTGCTGTTTGAATCCATGTTTTGATTTTCATTAAAAATAAAGATAAAAACATGCATCACAAAATGATTATGCAATTCTGCAATTAACTTCGTATTTCATGGTCAGATACCTGCGGCACAATTTATTGAACAATCATTTTTTACTAACCAATCAACACTGTATTTTCTGGGAAGAAGAACGTGCACTCATACTTTCTGATCTTCATTTAGGTAAAGCCGGTCACTTCAGAAAAAGCGGTATCGGAATTCCGCAGAATATATTTTTAGAAGACATGCAAAGGCTGCTGAATGAAGTGCAGTTTTTTAAACCGGAAAAACTGATAGTGGTTGGTGATTTTTTTCACAGTACAGACAATAAAGAACATCAGCTATTTGAAAAATGGAGAGAAAGTATGCATACTGAAATTCATCTCATTAAAGGCAATCATGACATACTACCTGTAAAATGGTATGAACAGAATGGGATTAGTGTTCAGAAAGAAATGACGATCGGGAATTTTTCTTTCACACATGATGCGGATTGCAGACCGGATACAGGCTATTGTTTTACCGGCCATGTTCATCCGGGTGTTATCCTGTATGGAAAAGGAAAACAGTCGCTCCGTTTTGCCTGTTTTTATTTTGGTAAGCATTATGCCATTCTTCCTGCATTCGGAAAATTCACGGGAATATCCAATGTTGATCAGAAAAACGATGCGGATATTTTTATCATTACCAGCGATGCCGTTTTACCGCTTGTTCTCTGAAGAACGCCTTTCCAGTTCTTTTTTGATAAGCGACAACTCCCTTCCGGTTTGCCCGGCAACAGAACTGTTTTCCTGTGCTCTTCTCATTAAATAAGGAATAACATCTTTTATAG
>JANNZE010000058.1:0-1912 GCA_031410455.1 Chitinophagaceae bacterium
AAGATGCCAACGATCCACGGTTGCTTGGTTTCCTGAATGAAAATAATTACAGGGTAAATAAAGACAAAACAAAGTTTGGACGAATAAAACAGGTTCTGCAAAATATTGAGTTGCTCATCATTGATGAAATATCCATGGTTCGTTGTGATATCCTGGATGCTATAGATGTGATATTAAGGACCACCAGGTTAAAATTAACAACGCCTTTTGGTGGTGTACAGGTTTTGCTGATCGGTGATCTGTACCAGTTACCCCCTGTGGTGAAACCTGCAGAATGGAACATGATGAATAGTTATTATGCCTCTCCTTATTTTTTCAGCAGCCTGGTGATACAACAATTTCCTCCTGTATACATTGAACTGGATGTGGTACACCGTCAGAAAGATGCAACCTTCATCCATTTGCTCAACCAGGTAAGAAATAATGAACTGGATGCGCATAATTATGAATTACTACACAGCCGTTTGCGGATCAACCATGCTGTTGAAACAGAAGATCTCATTACACTTACCACACACAATGAATATGCTGATAATATGAATGAATCAGCATTAAAAAAAATACATTCAAAGTCGTATATATACAGAGCTGTGGTGGAAGGAAACTTTCAACCCGGAAATTATCCGGCAGATGAAACGCTGGAATTAAAGATCGGCGCTAAAGTGATGTTCATTAAAAATGACATTGAGCGCATCAAAAGATATTATAATGGAAAAACCGGGATTGTAAATCGTATAGAAGATGATACCATTATCGTGGAGGTGGATGGCAGCCTGGAAATTCCTGTAAAAAAAGAGACATGGAAAAATATCCGTTATACGATCGATCCTAAAACCGGGAAATTGCTGGAAGAAGAACTGGGGTCTTTCATACAGTTCCCGCTGCGTCTGGCATGGGCGATCACGATACACAAAAGCCAGGGCCTTACTTTTGACCGCGTCTTGATAGATGCAGCATCTGCATTTGCACCCGGGCAAATTTATGTGGCTCTGAGCCGGTGCAGAACACTCGATGGAATTTACCTGACGCGTAGAATTGAAACCAAAGCCATGGCTTCCGATCCTTCGATCGTTAATTATGCAAATGCACAAAAAAATAATGCGTATGCTGCTGCTCTTTTACAACAGGAAATGTACCGGCATACCTGTGAAACAGCATTATCCGTTTTTGACCTGGAAGAGATATATGAACAGCTTCACCATTTTTTATCGTGGAGCAGGATGCAGGAAGGAATGGAAAAAACAGGAACGGAATGGATAGAAAATTTACTGGAACAATTTTCACACATTCATCATACTTCTTTAAAATTCAAAAATTCGCTGCGGCAATTGTTTGAATCCGAAACTACGATGTCGGCTTTGTCGCAGGAAAGAATCAAAGCCGCCGTTAATTATTTTACACCTTACCTACAAGGAATACTGGATACCATCCGGGGTTGTACGGTAAGTTCCGACAACCGGAAAATAGCCGCGGATTTTAGTGAAAAAGCAAATTCCGTTTATAAAAATTTACACCTGCATGTATTCAGGATGCATTTATGTAAAGACGGATTTGATATGCCGGATTTTCAAACCAGGAAGAAAGCATACATCATACAATCTGATGTAGTGAATGCGTATGAAAATACCGGTTCATTTTCAGATCCTTCGGAATTAAAAAATGAATTGTACCAGGTACTGATCCATAAAAGAAATCAGCTGGCGGACATTCATAACAAACCGCGATACCTTATTATCAGTACAGTGGCCATCCAGGATATGTCGCAGCTTTTACCTACTACGCTTGACCAGTTAAAAAATATAAATGGTTTCGGTGCTGTTAAACTGCGGCAATACGGCAATGAATTTTTACACCTGATCAATGAGTTCTGTACAACTCATCATCTGGCAACGGAAATTTCTGATACTCCCGT
>JANNZE010000059.1:0-2303 GCA_031410455.1 Chitinophagaceae bacterium
CAAAGAATAGGTATAGCTATTGTTAGGACATACAGATACATTACCGGTAATGGCACCGGCGGCAGAGGGAGGATCTGTACAAAGAGACCATGTGAACGTTAAACCATTAGATGGAACATAAGCCGTTGAAATTCTTACAGAATCTTTATTGGATGTTGCTGCAACAGTATTTGCCCATCCTGTAAGTGATCTTCTTGCATTAAAATCAGCAGAAGAAGCACCTCTTAATCCAACCTGGCAGTCGAGCGTAGCAGATGCTGCAGTTGTACAGGGGCCATATACCACTTGCAGTGTTTGCAACAAAGGATTACCGCCTCCTTCATTGAGGATCATCTGAAAATTAAAATTATCATTTACAGAACCTGAATATCTTTTTACCTGTGTCCATTGAACAATAAACTGGCGGTTTGGTGCTGTTCCGCGTACGAATGAAAAAATACTGGAACTGGGTGTAATAGATCCTGCTGTTCCTGTACTGGTAGCATTTGTGCTCATGGTAATGGTATTACCGGCAAATGCTTTTACAACCGTTCCCACCGGTATCCCTGTGCCTTCAAGCCTTGTCCCGATCTGTATATTGGTCATGGATGAAACCGCGGTAAGCTGATCCGAATTGATCGTTCTGTTGGCAGTTATACTGGCAAATGTCTGGTAATTCCAGTCGCAATTGATTCCGGCAAAGCCATTGTTATTGCCGGTTCCATATAAATACATTCCTGTATTGGCACCTGCAGATATCCAGGAACCACCGGATAAATTTCCGGTCATGGCTATTACACCTGTACTGAATGCCAGCCATGCATCTGTATCCACACCTATTGTTCCGGATGTTGTATAAGTAACCCCATTGTAAGTAAAATCAAATGGTATCGGGTAAATAGTACTGTTACCATCCCATGTAGTAGAAAACACATTAGCAGGCGTACCGGAAGGAGCTTCGGGTATATAAGTTCCGTTTGACTGCGTGAAAATATAATTCGTTACCTGCGCATTTGTTATTTGTGCACTAAGCATCAACAGCAAAAAAAGCCCTGCATTTTTAAAAAATGTAATACGAATCGACAAGCGTGAGAATGGTACCATAAAACCTGTATAATTGATTGAAATACCGGCACTTTTATCCGGTAAGATTCATTTTTGACAGGTAAAGGATCAGGAGATATCTATGGTATAAATATAGTTAATTTTATAATTATGTTAAGAATCTAAAACTTACACGGATCATTATTTCATTTAAAAGCCGGCAGTACGATATTTTACACATAAAAAAAGCCGTTTCTTTTTCAGAAACGGCTGTATGTTAAGGAATACGGTTTTATAGAATCTCCACCTGTAATGTTGATATGTTGCCATCAACTGTTGTTTTTACATGGTAAACTCCTGCCGGTAATGTTTGTGGCAGGCGAATAGAATGTGTTGTATTGGCTGAAGTACTGATCAGTTTTTTGCTGAATACATTTTTACCTTCGGTATTAATCAGTTGTACCTGGAAGGATCCTCTCGCCTTCATTGTTAAATTCATAGTTTTATTTACAACCGGATTAGGATAGATACGGGCAAATTCTGCAGTCTCTGTTCCTCCGATCTTTACAATAGAACTGTATTGAATTCTTCCGCCTATGCTGATCGCCTTTACTCTGTAGTAAATATTGCTTTCGTTGGCCTGACCATCCTGTTCATTATATTCTGCTGATCCGCCGTTATTCGTTGTAGGGTGAACTGTTTTCATGTCTGTGAAATTTCTGCCATCCGTACTTTTTTCAATGATGTATTTATCCATTGAAATTTCATTTTCCGATTTCCAGCTGATCTCCGCAGTTGAATAATTGATTCTCCGGGCATTAATGTTGGTGATGTTCACCGGTAATACGGAAGCCATTTTAAATACCATACGGAAACGCAATGGCGTATAAGATGCCGGATCAGATGTGGTACTGAAGGAAATAGTTGTGGTTCCGTTCAGGTTAAGCGGTATCTGCTGGTTCAGGAATTTATCTTCCATAAAAGCAGTCAGCCCATTTTCATCCATATCCTGTGCCTGTACTTCCAGCTGATAATTCTGAATACGCAATGCTCCGAAACGGTATTGAATCGTGTCATCACTGATAATCGGCATCCTTTTCTCTACACTTAATATTTTATTGTTACTGAAAATACTGATCACTTCAGCCGCTGGATTTACTTTAGGCGCATCATTGGCATCAACAGCACTGGAATAAGTGTCGTCGAATTTAGATAGTACACCATCAATCAGTTCAGGTCCATAGCTTCTTATTACTTTCAGGTTAACCCTTATCTCATCT
>JANNZE010000060.1:0-2145 GCA_031410455.1 Chitinophagaceae bacterium
TAAAACAAATGTGCAGGGCGAGGATGTAAAGAAACTGGATGAGTTTGCCAATAACCAGTTTATAGGGGTGTTAAGGCATGGTATAAGTTGTGCCGGTGTAGGCAGCGAAGAAAACGATGACATTGTAATTTTTGATGATGACATTAGTAATAACAGCAAGTATGTATTGCTAATGGATCCTTTAGATGGAAGTGGTAACATCGATGTAAACGTTTCTATCGGAACCATTTTCAGTGTATATCGCCGCATCAGTGAATTGGGAAAGCCGGCCACGAAAGAAGATTTTTTACAGCCCGGCAATAAGCAGGTGGCTGCAGGATATGTTATTTACGGTTCATCAACCATGCTGGTATATGCCACACGCCGTGGTGTTAATGGATTTACACTGGATCAGTCGATCGGTGAATTCACTTTGAGTCATCCGGATATTCAATGCCCTGAAACTGGGAAAATATATTCTGTAAACCATGGCAATTTTTTTCAGTATGAAGAACGTGTCAAAGATTATATCAACATTTGTCAGCGGAAAAATAAAACGAATGGTGGTCCTTATACACAACGTTATATCGGCAGTATGGTTTCTGATGTGCACCGCAATCTTATTAAAGGCGGCATCTTCATGTACCCGGGAACAACAGATAAACCAAATGGCAAATTAAGGCTGATGTATGAGTGCAATCCATTTGCATTCATCCTGGAAATAGCGGGAGGAAAGGCAACAGACGGACATCAGCGGATTTTAGATCTTCAGCCAACAGGTGTACATCAGCGCACCCCGTTTTTTATAGGAAGTAAACTGATGATGGAAGAACTGGAAATGGTTTGCAACGCAGAAAAACAAACATCTTAATGCAGAACAATATTATATCCGTACGCGACCTTAAAAAGCAATATGGCGATTTTCATGCGGTGAAAGGAATTTCATTCGATGTATCGGAAGGAGAGATCTTCGGTTTGCTGGGCCCGAATGGTGCCGGCAAGTCCACCACGTTGGAAATTATGGAAACGCTGCGGGAAAAAACTTCCGGCTCGGTAATGATCGGTGGATTTGACCTGGATAAACAACCGGATGACATCAAAAAGATCATAGGCGTGCAATTGCAAAGTTCCGGTTTTTATCCTGCGCTAACTTTACTGGAGCTGATTGATCTTTTCAGTGGATTGTACAATCGGAAAGTAGATGCCATGGCATTATTAAAAAAGGTGAACCTTCAGGATAAAGCAAAAAACAAAAGCAAAGAACTCAGCGGCGGACAAAAACAAAGGTTCAGCATTGCTACTACGCTCATTAATCAGCCAAAAATAGTTTTCCTGGATGAACCTACCACAGGTCTTGATCCGCAGGCACGCAGAAATTTATGGGATCTTATACGCGAGGTACGCGAAGCCGGAACAACAGTGATCATCACCACACATTATATGGATGAAGCTGAACAATTGTGTGACCGCATCGCCATTATGGACGAGGGAAAGATCATCCAGCTGGATTCTCCGGATAAAATGATAGATGACCTCATTGAAACCGGTTTTCAGCGACCTAAAAATGTGAAAGCTGCTAATTTAGAAGACGTATTCATACATTTAACAGGACGGGAAATGAGAGCTGAATAAGTTTGCTTTTCTTTGCTATTCAATAATCAAAAAAATAATAATGAAGCATTTAGTAGTATGTTCGGTAGCCTTGGTATGTTCAACAGGCATCTTTGCTCAAACAACAAAAGCACCGGTGAAAAAGACAGAGACCGTTAAAACAGTGAAAACTGTTACACCTCCTGCACCGGCTATGAAAAATTTACTGGATTCATTCAGCTATTCTGCAGGCATCAGCATAGCACAGAATATGAAAGACCAGGGGATCACGGACCTCAATGCAACATTGCTTGCCAGGGCAATAGATGATGCTTTTAAAAACCGTAAACCTTTGATGACACAGGAGCAGTGCTCTGAAAAATTGCAAAAGCAAATGGAAGTTTTCGGAAAGAAGAAAAGCGCACAGGAATCTGAAAAAGCGGGTGTTGAGAAACAAAAAGGGCAGGCATATATGGCCAGCAATGCAAAACGTAAGGAAGTGACCACATTACCAAATGGTCTGCAATATGAAGTTTTAGAAGCCGGCAATCCTAATGGTGCAAAACCACTTGCAGT
>JANNZE010000061.1:0-3787 GCA_031410455.1 Chitinophagaceae bacterium
GCTTGAAAATTTAAAACACATTTTATGAACTACAATTTTACACTTCTTACCAGCAAAGAAGATTGCAATGCGCTTTTAGCTGTTGCAACAGAACAAAAAGCATCGTTTGAATTCAGGAAATTATCTATGGAACGTCACCGTGCTACTTCATCCGGCAGTGCACAGGAAATTGACAATGACATTCAAACAGTCAATGGATTGATCAGCATTTCAGAATCTATCATTTCTAATATTCCTGACGGACAGGTGAAAAACAAAGAGATGGTAAAACTGTTAGGATTACAGTACAGAAAGGCAGTTATTGAACAACGCAAATTAAGTCATGGTGTAGTTGCAGTTTTGGAAACAGAATTCGATATGGGTTGTGTTGAAAACAACATCGCCGAAACTGACAATTTCATTAACGGCCTGAAAGATCGTCTGAATGCTTTGTAGGTTTTTTAGAATTGTCGATTTCATGTAGATCCTCATCGGAAACGGTGGGGATCTTTTGTGTAATTGAACGAGGATGACAAAGGTAGAACACAGATTACTGGATGAAATGGATGATCAAGGTTGTAAGAGTAGTGCATGTTTAAATGGCAAATCATTAGGATGAACAACGAAGAAGGGAACAACGATCACAGGGAAGAAATGGATGAGTATGGATTTGTATTAAAAATAATTTTTAGAAAATAACTTCTAAACATAGATATTCAACTAAATAAAGGAGAGGAAATATTTTTCAGTGAAACTTAAAATTGTCCTATCCATTTAGGGTAATGTGCGTATCAAATAAAATAGCGAAATACGTTATCTGTATTATTTTTATTCCAGGTTGCATTTGTAAGCATAAAAAAACACGGGAGATCTTCCCGTGCTTTTTAGAATTCATAAAGAGTCTATTGAACAATTAGTTGTTTAGTTATTCCCGTATTACCGAGTCTTACCATATATACACCAGCAGGCCATTCGCTTACATTCAACTTAAGATTACTGATTTTTTTGCCAAGGGTTTGTTTATAAACAACCAAACCAAAAGAATTGATGATGGTCAACTCTGTCAACTCTGCTCTTTCTCTGCCCAGTAAAATCGTTACCTGGTCAACAGATGGATTAGGGTAAAGATTCAGCGACATTCTGTCGTCGGCCTTTTGTTCAGACAAAGAAATTTCAGGCGATACATCTGGAACATCTTGTTTTGTGATAGCATTTCTCGATAGTACGCTTCCATATATTGCCGCACCATCCATACGAAGTGTATTGGTCCAGGTTCCCTGTCCATTTGCTGTTTTAAAAGTATTGTAACTCCAGATTACAGCACCGGAAAGCGGGTTGTTGTAATAAACATTTCCGCTTTTATACCGGTTAACAACTACCAGATGGCCGCCACCGCCGTTCCATCCCCAGCGTGCCAGACACATTTTTCTTGCAGACATTGCGGTAGTCAGTTCACTGGTACTGAATGCATGGCCGTAACCAGTGGAACTGATGCCATAAGCATCAAACACTGCTTCATTTGATCCGTTACACCCATACAAAGACTGAGGACTATTGAAAGTTCCCGGATAGGTGCATGGACTACTTGAACTACCTGATAAATTGCCGCAGTCGAACAAACTGCCATTTTCCTGGTCACGGGATTTAGCTACATAGGTGCATTGTGAAATGCCGCCACTGTGATAAGCCCAGTAGATCATTTGTCCACAGGCAGCCCAGCACCAGTTGGATTGCTCCTGAATATAAGCCGGCACATAATTGCCGGTAGTTTGTGAAAATGTTCTTTGCTGTGACACAAGCATCACAAGCAGAAGTATGCTGTATGAGAAAAGTTTTTTCATTTTGTAAAGTTTTAGTTTATAACAATCCGGTTGTAGTTATTTTGCCTTTTCCACAGCCTCTGCAGACAAGCTCATTAGCTCATTCATGGAGAAGCTTTCTTTTACAATTTCTTTATTGGAATGAAATATTGGCTTGTACAGGGTAACTCCTGTTGAATTGTCTGCAATGAATTCTTCATTCATCTGCGGGAGGGCAATAATTAATGAAGCGGTATTGTCAATTTTATTAAACATGCTTCCACCTTTTACAGCGTATTGCCTGCTTCCGATTCCTACTGCTTTCCATTGATCGTCCTGGTACGATATATAAATGAAACAGCGTACTGTATTATCTAAAATCAATGGCAGTATCATTGATTTTATCTGTAAGCTGCTCCTGTTCTCCTGCTTCATTAAATTCACTTCTTCCATTGAAGAAAGATAAAATGGCCTACCCACTGTGATCCTGCTGAAATCATCTGATGATGAAAATCCGTACAGGGAGAGGTCTTCCGGTTCCATCCATTGCAGAACAGCAGGCAGTTGTTCTGTTGCCAGAATGCGGGCCTGCTTCGCAGAAATTGATGCGCTGGAACGAAGATCCTGTGCATTAACATTTACACATGTAAATAGCAATAACACCAACTGAAAAAGAAGGAATTTTCTTTGCATAACAATAAAATTTAGATGAGGAATATGTAATACTATGCTTTACTGTGGTATAAAACAAATAATAAATGGGAGAGGGCGGAAGGATGTTTAGACGTTGATTTTCTTGAAGAAAGGAACACAGATTCCAGGATGAAATGGATGATCAAGGAGTTAAAAATATTGCATATTTGAATCGTAAATCAGTAGGATGAATAACGAAGAAGGGAACACTGATTCCAGGATGAAATAGATGACCAAGGATGTAAGAGTAGTGCAAATTTAAATCGCAAATCAGTAGGATGAATAACGAAGAAGGGAACACAGATTCCAGGATGAAATAGATGATCAAGGATGTAAGAGTAGTGCAAATTTAAATCGCAAATCAGTAGGATGAACAACGAAGAGGGGAACACAGATCACAGGATGAAATGGATGGTCACGGATGTAAGAGTAAACAATATATAAATCGCTAATCGTAATGTTACAATACCTGAATTTTGTAATTGATTTCCGAAACCCGGCTATGTACTGAATAGAAAGTACCACAACCTGATTTCGGAAACCACTTTTTTAAACCTCTTTTTTTAAAAATTTTTTCTTACCAATTCATAATGTATAGAGGAACCATCAAGTAATATGAGTCCTGCATTATTATTTATATAGGTATCTGTAGTTGTTGATCCTCCCGCACTGGAGGTAGAAACCTGGCGAATCTTCAGGCACACAAATGTTCCTGCAGGAACTGTGGTAGACACATTTTTTTCAGTAATGGTAGAAACTGTAGTAATGGTGTTACCTCCCGATGAAGTGCTTGTAGTAGACCAGGTGTCACCTACATTTCCATCAACTCTGTACACTTCCTGTTTGTTGTTAAGATCTGGTGTAACAGCCGAGTATATGTTATTGTCGCAGGGCTGTAAATAACTGATCTGGGTTGGTATAACTGTTCCATCATCTAAAATTGAAGTTGACTTGAAAACACCTGTGCTGACTTCTGCAAGGGAAACATATAAACTATCAGCAGGTATGAATAATGAACTGCTTTCATAAACGAACTGATGTCCATTCGCCAGCCATCCTGTATTATTTGCGCAGGAAGTGTTCCTGTTATTATCTTTTTTGCAAGACAAAATAGTTAGGGCTGCAAATAGGGTCAGCGTTAACAATAATCGATTTTTTAGCATAATTTTTTTTTGAAAGGTAAATATATAGGTTTAAACCTAACAGGTTATTTTGTAGAACGCGAATGTTTTTTTGCTTGCTCAATTAGAGGAGAAGATTCAATTAGTTAATAATATTTTTATTAATGTTACTTTTTTTCTTGCCCAAATCGACGC
>JANNZE010000062.1:0-1534 GCA_031410455.1 Chitinophagaceae bacterium
AGACGGGGATTTTTTTATGCTGGCTTTTTAAAACTCCTTCTTACAAATTGTTTATCGAGCCGGTTCATCACAGCGGTAGCAGTGATACCATGAACAAAAATGGATAATAAAACGGTGAACGAAACGAGCGACCATAAAGCCGGTGCATTTAAAAAATGACCTGCTGCCAGCGCAAAGGCGAGGTAATAAAATGAGCCCATGCCTTTAATTCCAAAAAAACCGATCGCCAGTTTTTCCTTGATGTGAAAAGCGTTTCTGAAAGTGGCCGGTAAACTGGTAAGAGGCCGGATGACCAATACAAATACAACTGAAAAAACTGCCATAGGCCAGGTAAGATGATCGAGTATGCCGCCCACCAGGCTGCCTCCGAATAACAAAAGCGTCACAGATAAAAGAATCCTTTCCACCTGGTCAGTAAATTCATGTAAATTTTTATGGTATTTGTGAGTCATTTCATAATTCCGGATAGTAACTGCGGCTATGAAAACGGCAATAAATCCATAACCGTGGATCATCTCACATACTCCATATATTACAAGAGTTGCTGCAATTGCGACAAGCCCGTCACGTGTTTCCAGTTTATTATTGATCTCCGGCAGCCTGAAAAATAAATAGGCAAGAAATCTGCCTATGAGATAACCAGTCAGTACGCCAGCTGCAACCTTGTATAATAAAAAATACACCAGCCAGTTTTGTACATCGAGATTTGAATATCCCGGTAATAATAAAATAGCCAGCCACGTAAAAGGAAATGCGGTTCCATCGTTCATGCCGGCTTCTGCGGTGAGAGAGAATTTTATATTATCCTGTTTGCCTTCATTGGGTGGCCCCACCTGTACATCAGATGCCAGCACAGGATCGGTTGGTGCCAGCACAGCTCCCATCAGCACACTTGAAGCCAGGTTGAAATGTAAAAAATAATAGCAAATTGCAGCAACAGTAGTAATGGAGATGAGCATCGTTATACTTACCAGCCTGAAAGGAATCTTCCACTTACGAAATGAAAAAGGCTGGTCTATTTTTAAACCGGTTCCCATCAGGGAAATGATGACCACCAGTTCAGTTATGCGAACTGCATATTTATTACTGGCTACCGGATCGGGAACTGGTAAATGATCTTTGAAAAGTGAGTAAAGCAAAGCTCCCAGTATCACATAAAAAAGCGAATAGGAAATTTTTGTGATCCTGGTAATGGAAGGCATCCAGGCCATACCCAATGCAGCAAAACCAATGATGATAATTATTATGATATAGGGATCCAAGATAAATTTACGGATGTGTTGCAAGAATAATGCCTTGCAGGTTTGCGTACGATGAAAATATTCTTTGTTAAATTGTTTCGATAAGAATGAGGAAAGTCATAGTTAACCCTTCTCGTGAAACGTATCTTTGTATAAATAATTAAAAAATGGAGTTCATCGATTATTATAATGTATTAGGTGTTTCCAAAACTGCCACACCAGACGATATAAAAAAAGCATACAGACACTCATACAACATAATAGATATAGATAGGATATATATATATATAATG
>JANNZE010000063.1:0-1698 GCA_031410455.1 Chitinophagaceae bacterium
GTTTGGTCTGCTTTTTTTGTGAATAGAATTTTATCTCATGTAAAATCAAATCGTAATTATATAATCCCGTAGGCACTTTCATCCTTTTACTTTTGACTTTTTATTTTATGTTTCTGTCCCGTAAACTTTATAATTCTTAAACCCTTTTTTCCTTTCAACTTTTTCCTTTTGACTTTTTACTTTTTATGTAAATCAATCCGACAATATCAAGCCCTGCCTCACTTTCTTCTTTTTACTTTTTACTTTTTTATCCGCTCCATCCATTTAGGTTTCTTTCTGGGTTTAGGTTCGGATCCTATCAGGTAACCATACGGTTTCAACGGCTCCACATGGTCGCAGATGATTTTTATGATACCAGTTAGCGGAATGGCCAAAACCATACCCGGCACACCCCAGATCATTTCCCCTAATACAATGGCGATAATGGTGAACAATGGGTTGATATTCACCTGTGCTCCCACTACCAATGGTTCTAAAATATAAGTTTGTATGAATTGAACAAGGCCGTACGTGATCAGCACTCCTATCAGTACTCCAGAACCGGCGCCCTGGGAAACGGCCATAAGAGAAGTGAGTAAAGTACCGGTTAGATTTCCTACAAAAGGAACGATCTCGAGCAAACCACAAAGTATGGCAAAGAAAATCGCATATTTTACGCCAGCTATACTGAAACCAATTGAATACATGATCCATAAAAAAAAGATCATCATTGCCAGCCCGCCAAGATATTGCTGTCCTACTTTGGATGCGTCATAAATAATTTTTTCTGCATTAGGTTTTTGTGGTTCTTTCACCAGCTTTAAAATAAATTTTTTGATATGGGCTCTTAAATAGATCAGTAAAAAAAAGTAAACCATCACCAGTATGAAATTTATCAGGATGCTGCTGACGGAATCTACAATGGCCAGACCAACTTTACCGGCCGTTTCACCTGTGGATGAACCCTGTTTATCAATTATGGCCTGCTGTGTTTTTTTATTGATGCCTAAAGATTTCTGGGCAAAATCTTTGATGCGCTCTCCCAGTTTCACCAACTGCTGCTGGAGTTTTGCCGTATCTTCTGCAAAATTACCAATCTGCCAGCTGATCAGCCATGTAATGCCGGCCACTAAACTTAATATGATCAGCACACATAAAAGAATGGCAATGGCCCTGTTGATGCCCCGGGCTTCCATTTTTTTTACTAAAGGAAGAAACAACATAGAAAGTATGCCCGCCAGTGCAAGCGGCACAAAAAAATCTTTTGCGTAATATAAACCGGCGATCAGCAAAAATAAAAAGAGCAATACCGAAATACTTCTGTTCAGCAAACCTGAATTCATGAGGATGGTTTTAATAAAGCTACCAAATTAAACGCCACGATCTTCAATCAGAGTTTGTTGCATGAAGTCTATCTTTGTACAAATGTTTGATTGTGGAACTGAGTAACAGGAAAGCCTATCACGATTATTTTTTTGAAGATACTTATACAGCAGGTATTGTATTGAGTGGTACGGAAATTAAATCATTGCGTGCCGGAAAAGCAAGTTTCAATGACAGCTATTGTATTTTTGATAAAGGAGAAATGTATGTAAAAAGCCTGCACATTTCTGAATATGCTTTTGGTACTTATACCAATCATGAACCACTTCAAGAGAGGAAATTATTACTCAATAAACGTGAACTACGAAAACTGGAAGGTAAAATTAAAGAGAAAGG
>JANNZE010000064.1:0-4562 GCA_031410455.1 Chitinophagaceae bacterium
ATTCAAAAAGCAATTTTTTGTGCGTGCCGGATTTTTAAGTGCCACAGAAAGTGGATATGCAGGTGCAGGGGTGAGCTGGAAAAATTTCCGTCTTGATGTTTCAACCTCCTACCATCCACAGCTTGGATTTTCCCCGGGTATATTATTGATCAGCAATTTCAGCACGAAGAAATAATACGTGATGAGAAAAATATCTATTTGTATTTCCTTTTTGATAGCATCATTATTTGCGCATGCACAGGTGGTAACAGAAGTGCCGGTATCTCCTGCTACAGAGCAGCAGCTGGAAAATATCACTGAAAATTCGGAAGATGCAGAAACAGAAGATGACTCTTACCTGCAGGAACTGGTTCAGTTTCTTCGTAACCCGGTAAATATAAACCGTGCTGATGAACAGCAATTATCTGAACTACGGATTCTATCTCCCATACAGATACAGAATTTTCTAAGATACCGAAGCCGTCTTGGTAAACTGATCAGTTTGTATGAATTGCAGGCTATCCCTACATGGAATATCCCCTTGATACAGAGACTTAAACCTTATATAACAATTGGTAACGATGTAAATCTTAAACAAACATTGGCTACCCGTTTTACAGAAGGAGATCAATCCATTTTAATCAGGGTTTCACAAACATTGGAAAAACAGCGGGGTTTTACTTTGGATTCCACGCAGGCCACCAATTATTATCCCGGATCGCAGCAAAGATTATTGTTCAGGTATAAATACACCTATAAAAATCTATTACAATTCGGGTTGGTAGGAGAAAAAGATCCGGGCGAAGAATTTTTTAAAGGAAGCCAGAAATCAGGTTTTGATTATTATTCTGCACATCTCTTTATAAGGCAGCTCGGAATGATAAAAGCAATTGCTTTAGGAGATTATACAGTGAACATGGGGCAGGGGCTTACGCAGTGGCAAAGCCTTGCTTTCAAAAAAGGGCCGGATGTACTGGCTACAAAAAGACAATCTTCGGTGTTGCGTCCCTATAATTCAGCCGGTGAGATCCTTTTCCACCGCGGAGCGGGTATTACTGTTGGAAATGATAAATGGGAGGCTACTGCATTCGGATCTGTCCGTAATCTGGATGCTAATTTTGTGCAGGGAGATACCTTATTAACCATAGAAGACCAGGTAACTTCCCTGCAGACCTCTGGTTTTCATCGTACTGCCAGTGAGTTGGCTGATAAAGGAACACAAAGGCAGATATCTTATGGGGGTAATTTTTCTTACCGCACAGGCAGTTTGAAAGTGGGGTTTAATGCGATTCATTTTGATTTTGAACTGCCCATTAATAAATCCACTTTGCCCTATAATAAATACGCGATCAGTGGTAAACAATTAGGTAATTACAGCATAGATTACGGCTACACCAACAAAAATTTCCATTTTTTCGGTGAAGCTGCAGTTTCTGAAAAAAGATATCCGGCATTTATAAGTGGTTTACTGATCAGCACTGCTTCCAATATTGACATGAGTTTTCTGTACCGCAACATTTCAAAAGGATACCAATCGCTGTATACAAATGCATTTACAGAAAGTACTTATCCAACCAATGAACGGGGGCTATTTTCCGGCATCAGTATCAAAAGTTTCCCCGGTTTTCAGATTGATGCTTATGTAGATATGTACCGTTTTCCATATCTGAAATTCAGGGTGAATGCACCGACAACGGCTTCAGATTATTTTGTTCAGCTTTCTTATCGGCCGAATAAAGTATTTGATATGTATACCAGGTATAAAAGAGAATCCAAAGCCATTAATTATAACCCTGATGATATTACATTAAGTCCGGTAATACCACAACCCCGAAAAAACTGGAGAACGCAGGTAAGTTATAAAATAACCAGTGAGATCACTTTACGTAACCGCGTTGAAATGGTATGGTACGATAAAGGCAACAGGGCGGAGGAAGAAGGGATATTGTTGTTTGCAGATGTTCTGTATAAACCAATGATGAAAAAGTATTCCGGTAATTTCCGGTTACAGTATTTTCAGACGGATGGATATAACAGCAGATTGTATGCTTTTGAAAATGATGTGCTGTACAGCTTTTCCATTCCTGTATTTTATGAGAAAGGATACCGCTATTATATGAACATCAATTATGACTTTAGTAAAAAACTGACAGCCTGGGCAAGAATTGCTCAAACTTTCATGCCTTTGCGGAGTTCGCTTGGGTCGGGACTTGATCTTATACAGGGAAATAGGCGTACAGAGGTAAAATTGCAGGTTTTATACAAATTTTAAGTTTTTTAAGAAAAATAAGCAGCAATAAGGCAACGTAGGTTGTCAATTTATACCAAGGGGTTACACCTTCTATAATATTTAACATTATTTTACAGTAAGTGAATAATCCCTATTTTTACAATTCATTTAAAAATTAAAGTCTAGCACATGAGAAGATTTTTAACACTGTTTACAATGTTAATGCTCTGTGGAGTTTTAGCATTTGCTCAGAGCCGGGTGGTGACCGGTAGGGTTACCGACAATTCGGGTAAGCCTGTACCATTTGCCTCTATAGTAGTTAAAGGAACAAGAACGGGCGTTCAAACAGACGTTAATGGAGAATATTCCATTAGAGTGAACAGCGGAGATGTATTACAGATATCTCAGGCATCTTTTGATGTTGTGGAAGTACCTGTAGGAACCATGAGCAGCCTCGTTACTTCGTTACAACAAAAAAACAATACAATTACGGAAGTAATTGTAACAAGCGCATTTAACGTAAGACGTACAGCAAGAAGTACTGCCTCAAACGTACAGAATGTATCCGGTGAGCAGTTGAATACAGTTCGTCAGTCGAATGTAAATAATGCTTTGGCAGGTAAAGTTGCCGGTGTACAGGTGAGAAGCCAGTCTGCCGGTAAATTGGGAACTGATGAAACTACTATTCGCCTTCGAGGTGAAAATGGTTTGGGTTCTGGTTCGGGTCCTATCTATGTTGTGGATGGTACCATCATTCCTAGTTCAGGCGACATCAATCCGGACGATATCGAGAATATTTCTGTTTTACAGGGACCTTCTTCAGCTGCATTGTTCGGACCGGAAGGTTCCAACGGTGCTATCGTTATTACCACAAAACGTGCAAGAAGAAATCAGCCAGGTATGGGTGTTGAAATTAATTCAGCCATAACTTTTGATAAAGTGTACATTATGCCTAATTACCAGAATTCTTATGCTGGTGGTTCTGGTAAAGACATGATTCAGTTCGAATATCTGCCGGGAATGCCGGAAGGTTGGAGAGCACTGGATGGTAAATATTTCCATAATTTTGATGATGATGCGAGTTGGGGTCCTCGAATGATGGGCCAGGAATATATTCCATGGTATTCATTCTATGGTGGTCATGAGCGTTCTTTCACTACAGCGAGTTTAGTGCCTCAGCCGAATAATTCTAAAAGCTTTTACAATACGGGTGTTACTACACAGAACAATATCAACTTTTCTAAAGCAACAGAAAACACAAGTTTTAGAATTTCTTACACCAATCTTGATATTAAAGGTTTGATACCTAATTCGTATTTGAAGAAAAATACTTTGAATGCTAATTTGTCAATTGATGTTTCCAAGCGATTCAATATCACTACAAATATCAATTACATAAATCAAATTAGAAATAGTGAAAGTAATGATGATTATTCCAATGCCTCATCAGGGTCGTTTAACCAATGGTTTCATAGAGAACTGGATATGAACATATTGAGAGACCTCCGTGGTTTAAAAACTCCGGAAGGTGTATATGCATCATGGAATATTCATACTACACCAGATGCTTACGATCCGAGTGATCCAGGTGATTTTTACAAAGGTAATTTCTGGTATAATCCATATACGTATTTTGATCTTGTTAAGAATTATGATAACAGAGACAGATTATTTGGAGATATTACCGCTACTTATAAGTTAACCAACGATCTTAAAATTCGCGGTACTTACCGTAAACAACAACTTACTACCAACGCCAATAACATTTATCCAACAGAACTGGAGATAAGTGGTGTTCAGAGTACCTTCAATCCATATGGAGAATCTTCTGCTGAACAGTCTTTAGCAGCTTATCAGACAGGACAATCGTGGAGCAACCGCCAGTTTTATGAAGGCTTGCTTTTATATAATAAGAAAGTACGTGATTTCTCTATTAATGCAACAGGGGGTATAGTTATTAGTAAACTGAACAGTCGTTCTTTTAATGCCAACACCAGTGGTGGTTTAAGCATTCCAAATGTTTATTCTTTGGCTAATTCAGTTAATAAATTGCGTAATAATGGAGTAGCTCAATTTGAATTCATCAGTAGATCTACCAGAAGAGCATTATTTGTATCGGGAGACTTAGGATATAAAAACATGGTTTTTGTTGAAGGTACTTATAGAAAAGATTATTCTTCTACAGAACCACAGGGTAACTCAATTGATACCAAATCTGCAGGTGTTTCTTTAATTTTTAGTGAGTTATTACCAAAAAATAATATACTTTCTTTTGGTAAAATCAGAGCCTCAGCAGGTCAAATCCTAAATTCATTAAATGCTTACGATCTGAATTCTTATTATTCAGTAAGTA
>JANNZE010000065.1:0-6304 GCA_031410455.1 Chitinophagaceae bacterium
TAATAAATTTGAGTGGGTACCTTTACAGCTAGTCACGGAATTATTATAATTTAGATCTGAAAGAAAGCTTAATCTCGATTTTGGCAAAAATATTAAAGCAATAGCTGAAAAAATGCTCAAATATTATGATGATAACACTCATGCTTATATTCCTGAAGAAAGAAGTAAAATTCGATAAGAATTTGAAAACTAAATTGAGAGGAAAATTGATATCAGCTTAGGTTTTCAGATTAAGCACATTGTTGATGAATGTTTAAAGGTTCAGGAGGTAATGGCAGAATCAGGTTTACGGCGAGGTGAAAATAAACTGGAGTTATACCTGATGGCGGAGATCCCATCCAATGTATTAATGGCTGAAGAATTTGCAGAACATATTGATGGCTTTTCTATCGGTAGTAATGATTTGACGCAGTTAACCTTAGGACTGGACAGAGATTCGTCCCTGGTTGCACATTTATACGATGAAAGGAATCCCGCAGTTAAAAAAATGATTGAGATGCTGATAAAAACCGCAAAAAATAAAGGTGTGAAAGTGGGGATCTGCGGACAAGGACCTTCTGACTTTCCGGATTTCGCACAGTTTTTGGTTCAATTAGGTATTGATAGTATATCAGTAACACCAGACTCGGTTATTAAAACAGTTAAAGCAATTGCAGAAGTGGAGAATAGTTTTTAATTTTTTGATCAAAAAAAGAGCGAAACTGCCATTTTTTTTCATATGATGAAATGGATTTTTTATTATCACTTATCCGAAAAGGTTGGGAGATTTATTTTAAAGAATGGTAAACATTGTTTCGGCATACCCTGCCTACAACAGAAATTAATTATTTAATTTGATAGCATGGAGAAACATAAAATTGTTTTGATCACTGGCGGCAGCCGTGGACTGGGAAAAAATATGGCGTTACAGGTAGCTTCCAAAGGAATGGATGTGATCATAACGTATAAAAGTAACAGGGAACAGGCTTTGCATACGGTTAAGGAAATTGAGGATACGGGCCAGTTAGCGGCAGCCCTTTACCTGGATATGTCTGACTTTAATTCTTTAAAAAGTTTTGTATTGCAGGTACTGGAAACGTTGCGTTCCAAATGGAGCTGTTCATCTTTTGATATATTGGTGAATAATGCCGGCATGGGTGCAACCGTTCCATTTATTGATGTAACAGAAGAGATGTTCAATGAATTTATGGATGTTCATTTCAAGGGTGTGTATTTTCTTTCGCAATACTGCATTCCTTATCTGAATAACGGTGGATCAATTATCAATATATCAAGTGGAACAACGCGTTTTTCCAATCCCGGCTATTCCGTATATGCATCCATGAAAGGTGCGGTGGAAGTGTTTACCAGATATCTGGCTAAAGAATTAGGTCCCAAAAACATCAGGGCTAATGTTGTTGCACCTGGTCCTGTTGAAACAGATTTCAATAATGCAGCCATCCGAAGCAATCCACAATTGAAAGGAATGCTGGGCTCTTTAAGTCCGCTTGGCAGAGTAGGTGTGCCGGAAGATATTGGTGGTGTGGTTGCTTTTCTGTGCAGTGATGATGCTCAGTGGATCAACGGGCAGCGCATTGAAGTGAGCGGAGGTATCAACAGTTAAACATAAAAAATGCCAACCGTAAAGTTGGCATTTTCATTTTAAATGAATTGGAAATTATGCTTTTGGTTCCAGTAATTTAAAGAACTGATCCAGTTGAGGAAGTATCACAATTCTTGTTCTTCTGTTGGCGGCTTTTCCTTCAGGCGTACTATTGTCAGCGATCGGTTTGTATTCACCACGCCCTGCAGCAGCCATTCTTGAAGGATTAAGACCATACTGTTTTTGTAACACTCTAACAACAGAGGTCGCTCTTTTAACAGACAGGTCCCAGTTGTCAACCAGTTGTGTTCCGTTGTAAGCAACATTATCGGTATGGCCTTCCACCATAAATTCTATATCCGGTTGATTTTTAAGAACGATCGCTACTTTACCCAACACTTCTTTTGCACGGTCGGTAATATCATAACTTCCGCTTTTGAAAAGCATTTTATCAGAGATATCAATATACACAACACCTTTATCAACTTTGATATTGATGTCTTTATCATCCATGTTTCCGATCGCACCTTTCAGGTTCATCACCAATGCCATATTTAAAGAATCTTTACGGCTGATGGCAGACTGAAGATCTTTGATATAAGCATCTTTATTTCCGATATTCTCCAAAGATTTTTTTATACTTTCTGCCTGTGAACTTGAGATCACCGAAAGGTTTTCCAGTTGTTTCAATGCCTGGTTGTTATTGTCTTTCAAAAAGCTGATCTGCTTGTTCAGGCTTTCTATTTCAGATTCCATTTGTGTTCTTCTTCTTGCATCCGTAGTGGTAAGTTCATTGCAGTTTTTGAATTCATTTTGCAGGGTACTGTATTGTGTTTGCAATTGGTTGTATTTATCCTGTTCTCCCTTTAATACTTTTTTACTCACACATGATGTAAACAAGGCACTTGCTAATAACATTACGGTCAAAATTTTACTCATTTTCATATTCTGTCTTTTTGTTCGGTTGCAAACATATTTCAATAGCATCGAAAAAAAGATGAATCGTGATACGGTTTTGTTAATTTTTTTATAACGGTATACAGGCAGCCATTGGTTCCTGCTTTTTTTCCCGGTTCATTTCGCAATGAATGGAAAAATTTTCATGCTTGGCACAGTAATAGTCACCTTGGTGATAAATACTTATTATGGATGTAATCATACAGTCACTGGGTTTTACAGCAGGAGAAGGCCTCGAAGGATTTATAAAAGATAAATTACAGGTATTAAAATCGGATAAGATCATAAGAGCCAATGTTACATTGTACAAAGGGCCGGAATCAAATGCTGAAAGTGATTATTGTGAGATCAGGCTGGAAGTGCCGGGCAATGATCCTTTCGTAAAAAAACACAGTCCGTATTTTGAAACATCTGTAACGGAATGTATTGATGTTTTGCATAAGGTTATCAATAAAAATAAAGACAAACAAATTGACCGCCGTCAGGCGGAGGCTTTTGAAATTCAGGATGCATTGATGGAAGATGATGATGTGGACCTGGAAGATTTAGTAAAATAATATGAGAAAACATTTACCTGTTCAGTTTATTTTTTATCATTTAAAATGAAGTCTATGAAAACAGGCAATGTAAATTATTTTGCTACCGTTCAGCAAACAATTAATAATTCTACCGGTTGGATCGGGCATCTTCCGGGGGAGAAAAAAGAAATCGTAAGAGGTCAGACTTTTGTTGCCGAGCAGGAAGGAGATTTGGAAGCGATCGAGATCCTTCCTAACATGATATCAGACAATGGCTATGTAAGAATGAGCCTGCATACTTTTGATGCACTGGAAAATAAATGGGGCCCGGCATTGGATGCTTCCGTACTGCAGGTAGATGCTTCCGATACAGGAAAATGGATCGCATTTGATATGCATGGTTTACACCTCGACAGGGGGAAGACTTATGGTTTCAGAATGGAAAGTGATCATGGCTGCATAGGTGTAGCAGAAGCGGCATGGAGTGCCAGCCAGCCACCACAGAATAAAGGGCAGGAATGGGCTTTTGTGGATGATGGAAACGGAGATGCATATTCTTATTACAGCCTGGCTTTTAAAGTAGACCTAAGGGCTTAAATGATCTCCAAAACAACTATAAAAAAGCGTTATCATATGACAACGCTTTTTTATTAAAAAATAAAATGATTATTTAAAAGTTACATCAACAGTTATTTTTGGTTCTTTAGCTACTTTACCGGCAGCAATTGCAGGGCCATCTACTTTATAATCTTCCAGTTTGATGGTAAATTCTGAAACAGCATGAAATGATTTTCCGCTTACAGTGATAACTGCAGGCAATTTGATTTTTTTAGTTTCTCCATGTAGGGTAAGTGTTCCTTCCACTTCCGCTTCGTATGTTCCGTCTTTAGCGAAATTGATGGTAGACAGGTTGGTGATCATTCCTTCAAAAGATGCAGTAGGAAATTTTTCAGAATCCATCCATCCTTTACCATTGAAGTGATCCTGAATCCTTGGATTACCGAATTCAAAACTTTTGATGATTGCTTCAAATGCAAGTTTCCCCGTTTTAGGATCCAGTGATGCAACTACTGCTTTGTTTTCTGCTTTTGGTAAAGCATCGGTAGAAGTGGTAGCATCAAAATTAATGGTGCCGGATGTAGTTGTTTTTTTCTGCGCAAATAACGTAACAGAAGAAAGCAGGAGTGCAAATAAAATTGTTTTTTTCATTGTATGATGTTTGTTTTATGATGTTTATTTTTCAATTACACAACGTTTGAATGCCACAAAAAACGTTTCTAAAATTTTACTGAAAGTTCCCCCGCTGCAGGATCCTTTTACAGAAATAATATCGCCTTCTTTTATCGACAATAGATCCTGTTGGTTTTTTGCCTGGAATGCAAATATTAAATAAGCTCCCGTGGAATCGCTCATTTTAATGTTAAATGTAGTATCTGCCTTTTCAATTTCTGAAACCGTGCCTTTAACAGATAATATTTTTTCTGTGTATTGCTTGTTGGCGTTGGTAAGGTCAGTGCGGAATTCGGATAAAAGTTCGGTTGCATTTTTTGACTGATCTGCTTTTACAGTTGCGGTATCTTCAAATTTTTCATTGAAAATATACCATACAACTCCTGCACCCACCAGCAGAATCAGTCCTGTAGCTATCAGTATTTTTTTTACAATGGATGATCGGGGCTTATTCATCATTGTTTAAAGATAGTACAATGTTGTAACATCAAACTCTTCTTATTTACATTTTCAGCACTTTTGAGGTGATGTATTTATTGTTGGAGAATACTCTTAAGAAATAGGTTCCTCTGCGAAGATTACTTACCGGGATAGATATCTGCATGGTAGAGGCTGTTACTTTGCCCATCATCTTATAAACTATATTTCCCGATACATCCACGAGCGTTGCCGAGAACGAACTGTATAATTCCAGTCCATTGATCTGAACATTCATATCCGTTGTGGCTGGAATTGGCCAGATGTTCATATTCAGCGCAGGGATTTCAATATCAGAATTGAAATTAGCCGAAGCACTAACGTTATTGCTCATGTTACGTCCTGTTAACTGAGGAAGTATAGTCACAATAACAGTATCTCTTTTATTTCCTCTCCTGTTATCCGTAACAGCCAGTACAAAGGTGTAAATTCCAACTTTCAATCCGTTAACCCTGGTGCTGGCCGCAGAGGCATTCTGGAATTTTGATCCAGACGGGCCACTGATTTTAGACCATTTGTAAGCAGTGACCCAACCATCCGCATCTGTTGCTGTACCGGTTAATAAAGTAGAATTTACCGGTGCGTATAATTGCTGATCATTACCTGCATTGGCTACGGGTAATAAATTATTGGTATTTGATTTTGCAACGGCCACTTTAACAGTGTCACGAGATTCTGCACCATTATTATCTGTTGCAGATAATTCAAAATAATAGAAACCTTCTGTTGATAATCCACTTACACTTGTTGATACTGAATTGGCATTTATTATAGTGGATTGAGTAGGGCCGGAGAGCTGTCTCCATACATTCATTACTACATATCCGTCCACATCTGATGTTGATCCGGATAAGGTAGTGGAAGTGGTAGGGATGGTGATTGATTTATCCAGACCTCCGTCGGCAACAGGAGGCTGATTTACCACCACTGGTGCGGTCACCATTACGGAAACGATATCTGAAGATGCAGCTCCGTCATTATCTGTAACGGTTAATTCAAATTCATATACACCTGGGTTTAATCCGGAAACAATAGTTTGCGCAGAATTTGTGCTGCTGAACGATGCATTGCTACCCGAAACAAGGCTCCACTGGTAATTCACTATTGTACCATCTGTATCTGTTCCGGAACCATTAAGTGTTAACGTTGCTGCACCAGCGCTGATAGTGGTGTCGTTTCCTGCAAATGCTACAGGTGCTACATTTGGTGCTGCATATACTATTACATCAACACGTGAAGTTGCGGTAGCGCCATCATTATCGGTTACCGTTAAAACAAATGTATATGTTCCTTCTGTAAGATTATTTACGCTTGTTTGTGCGGATGTTGCATTGGAGATATCGTAAGCAGCAGGTCCTGCAATTTTTGACCATGCATAAGAACTGATGGTGCCGTCTGAATCTGTACCTGATCCGCTCAGTGTAATGGTGTTAACCGGTAAAGTAACTGACTGGTCATTTCCTGCATTTGCAGTAGGAGCCACGTTGGCAGCAGGATTCACCGTTACTGTAACACTTGAAGAAGTGGTTGCACCAGCATC
>JANNZE010000066.1:0-3764 GCA_031410455.1 Chitinophagaceae bacterium
ATTGTTTGAATCCGCATATTGAAACCAAAATGTTGGATAAAAAAAAGCGGCTTTATGAAATAATTATTAATGTTCCGTCGTTGAGTGCTGTAGTACTCCAGTAGTTGGATTAATTATTGCTAATCAGGCGCAACATGAAAAGACTCATACCCATTTTTCTGATAGGTTTTGCTCTGCATACCCATGCACAGAATATGGACAGTTCAACTTATTTCTTTAAAAAAGGTTTGGAGGAGAAAAATGCAAAAACCTTTCTTATGGCCAGTCAGTCTTTTGAAAAAGCCATTGCTTATAATCCATCAGATGCACAGGCATATATTGAAAACGGACTGGTTAATAAAGAAATGCATCGTACAGATGCAGTAAAGAAAAATTTTGTTAAGGCATTTGAACTTCAGCCAAAGAATAAAATGCTGATACAGGAACTGATGCAATTGTATTTCGATTACCGTCAGTTCAATGAAGCTATAGATCTTGCTGTAAAATGTTCTGATTGTGATGGTGCAAACCGGATTTTAGGAATCAGTTATTATCACCAGGAAGATTTAGCACAATCCACGAAATATCTTGAAAAATACCTGGCAAAGAACCCTGACGATGCTGAAACGCAATATATCATGGCACGCTCTTACCTGGATATGGAAGAATATAAAAAGGCTCTTCCTTATTTCGAAAAGGCAACATCGCTGAACGGCTCCAAGCCATTGTGGAGTTATGAACTCGGTCTTTTATATTATACTTTATACAATTACAAAGCTTCCGTAACTGCATTTGATAAAGCTACAACGCTGGGCTATGCTGCAACTTCTGATTTTATTGAAAACCTTGGTTATTCTTGCCTTTATGCCGGCGATTTTCAAAGAGGAGAAGAGTTATTGTTGAATATCTGGAAAAAGAAACCCGGCAACAAAAATATTTTAAGAGATATGGCAGAAATATTTTACCGGCAGAATCAATATGAGAATTCTTTAAAATATTGTCAGCAGTTGATGGAGATCGATCCTAAAGATGCAAAAGCATTATACCAGGCCGGTCTTAATTTTATTAAGAAAGGAAGCAAAGACCGCGGGCAACAGATGTGCGACAATGCAATTGCCATGGATCCTTCACTGGAAAGTTTGCGCCGTAAGAAAGAAATGCCTGCGGGAATGTGATTAGTTCATCATCAGTACGTTCACACTTCTTTGTAAAATATTAAAAGCAATTTCCGCCATCAAATTCTCTTTGTCCAGCGTGGGATTTACTTCAGTAATCTCAAAACAGCATATTTTTCTATTCTGCATGAATTTGGAAATAAGATCTTCTGCTTCTCTTTCTTTCAGTCCATTGCTTACAGGAGTACCTGTTCCTCTTGAGATAGCAGAATCGAGGCTGTCTACATCAAAACTTACATAAATATCTGTGCAGTCACTTAGATAACGCAATACTTTACGGCTTACGTTTTCTGCACCATTTCTTCTCACTTCACTGGTAGGAATTACTTTGATACCATACTTTTCGATGAGGAATTTTTCTTCTTTTTCAAAATCACGCAGCGATATAAATACAATATCTTCCGGTAAAACTTTCTGAGGGATCTTTCCAATGGTTTTTAACTGATCCCACATTTTAGCAGTCTTTTCATCCAGTTCATGAACCTGGCTTTCTGTATTGTCTTCTCCGATGGCTGCTGCCAGTGGCATACCATGCATATTGCCACTTGGTGTGGTATACGGTGTATGCAGATCAGCATGGGCATCTATCCAGATCACACCTAATTTACTTTTAGGTTTTGCCATTTTGATACCTGCAATTGTACCGCCGGCATTACTGTGATCACCGGATAAGATCACCGGGAAGAAATTATTTTTCATACTGTCACAAACAGCCTTGCTGATCCGCTCATACATAGATAAAATTCCGTGTATCCTTTTTGCATAAGGTGACTGAATAGGTTCATATAAAAGATTATTGGAGATCTCGATCTTTTCAGTGGGAAAATGAATAAAAAAGTTACTCATGAAATCCAGTGCAGCAATTTTAATAGCATCCACACCCATACTGGCGCCTCTTGTTCCTGCACCTAATTCTGATGGCACTTCAATGATCTTAATATTTTTCATAAACTTTTTTTAATGATAAAAGCGGATCTGCACCTTTCAGCGATCCTTCTGATTTTATGATAGAAAAACGAACGAACATTTCTTCACTGTACCATTTTTGTTCACGCGTCAATTTTATAACTTCCCTGTGTTCCTTCATTTTATAAGCAAAATCCATCATATCTTCTTTTGTTTGCCAGATACTGAACGTTGCCTGTTTTATCCACGGAATTTCACCTATTCCTGCAGAAAATAAAAAACCTTTCGCATCATTCATATTGGAAGCTACCGGCGCAACTTTTTGCCAGAAATATTTCAGTTTGTTCAGGCGGATCGTTGCTCTTGTTAACGTGGCCACAGGTTCATTCTGTAATGGTAATACATTCAATTTACCGAATGGTTCTTTATTATCCCATTTTCCATGGCCTTCTCTGGGTTCAAGATACACCGTGAAAATTTCACATTTAAAAATCCGGAACCATCCCGCAATAAACTTTCCGTATAAATCTTTATCCCGGTGCTCTACATGTGCTGCCAGAATTGCCCATTGCCGAACGTCAGGTGTTTTGTCAAATGTTCCATTTTTTCCACAACCCATTAGTTTATAAAAACTGAGATTATTGTTCAACCATAAAGGAAAACGGAAAATGGCCATCGATAAAAATGCAAAAGGCACAAAAACCGCCCGATAGCGCACAATAGTCAATGTCACTTGCATACGAATTGCAAGATAATACAGTTTGAACAGATCGGTTCATATGGTGAAGAAATGAATGGCTTCAAATTGGCAGTTCATCAACAAACAAATCAATACATGGCAGATCATCCTAATTACGGCCTATCGAAAGCATTGCAGGAAAGCGAGATCACAGAAGAATTCATTAATCCATTGCCACGTGCAGTATTGCGGCCTAATACCTTCATGATCCTGAACGGGAAATGGCGTTTTGCGCTGGATACCCATGATGTTGGATTGCAGGAAGGATGGCATTTACAACATGATTATGATGAAGTGGCGAACTGGCCTGGCTCTATCGAACAACACCTGGCTGCAGCCCGCGGAAATAAAACAGATACCTGGCGTGATAAAGTAGTAGCCTGGTATGAACGTGATTTCGAATTGCCGCAACTGGTAAAAGTGCCCGGTAAGCCGGCAGACATATTACAACTTTCCTTTGGAGCGTGCGGTTACGAAACGCAGGTATGGCTGAACGGCATCGCATTAAAAACTATAGAAGGACAATTGATACATGTTGGCGAATACACTTCATTCTCTTACGAACTGGATGAAATGATCCTACGGCCTGTTAATCGTTTGACCGTTCGTATTGCGGATACGATGGATGCAGATATTCCACGCGGGAAACAGGAATCGCATATTTATAAACGAGGTGGAATCTGGTACCAGACATACACGGGCGCAGTAAGAGACGTATGGCTGGAAACAGTGGAAAGAAACAGGCTTCGTACACGTATTGGCGTGGTAAGTATTGTGGAAGACAACCTTGTGCGATTCAACCTTACCATTCGGATACATGATCCGGGAGCTTATACCATCCGTTTAAATGTGTATGATAAAAAGGGAAAAGAATTAATGGCCACTTCTAATTTTTCCATGAGGCTGGAAGCAGGTCAAAAAAATCAACGTCTCGTATTGGCGATTTCGGATGCCAAGCATTGGTC
>JANNZE010000067.1:0-5386 GCA_031410455.1 Chitinophagaceae bacterium
TTCTTTAATTTATTATTTTCGTTATTCTGTTCACTGTTGTTTTTGGAAGAGTATTCTGCGGATGGGCCTGTCCTCAAACCATTTTTATGGAAATGGTATTCCGCAAAATTGAATACCTCATTGATGGAGATGCCTCACAGCAGAAATTGCTGAAAGCGATGCAATGGAATGCAACCAAGATCAGAAAACGTGCGGTTAAATTCATTATCTTTTTCGCTTTATCTTTCCTGATCGCAAATTTTTTCCTGGCTTATATAGTGAGTATGGATAAACTGCTGGAGTATATTCATCATCCTCCAGAAAATATCGGAACTTTTATTTCATTGATCATTTTTACTACCATTTTCTTTTTTGTTTACTGGTGGTTCAGAGAACAGGCCTGTATTGTTGTTTGTCCTTACGGAAGATTACAGGGTGTGTTGCTTGATAAAAATTCTATTGTAGTTGCCTACGATCATAAACGAGGCGAGCCCCGCGGAAAATTATCAAAGGAAGAAATTTTTAAAAATAAAGAAGATGATCATGATTGCAAATGTGTGGACTGCAATAATGATGGTGCCTGTAAAGATATTGGTGCACGCTTTTTAGAAATGCTGCCGAAAGGCGATTGTATAGATTGCAGGGCTTGTGTACGGGTTTGCCCTACCGGTATCGATATTCGCAACGGAACACAGCTGGAATGTGTGAATTGTACAGCATGTATTGATGCATGTGACGACATCATGGTAAGTATTCATAAACCTGAAGGCCTCATACGTTATGCATCAGAAAATTCTATCCATGAAGGAAAGAAACTCGTGTTCAATACCAGGATCAAGGCATACAGCAGCGTTCTGATTTTACTCATATCCTTTCTGGTATTTCTCCTGGTAAGCAGAACAGACCTGGATGCAAGACTGATGAGAACAGCAGGTATGACGTATACCAGTTTACCGGATGGAAGGATCAGTAATCTCTATAATTTAAAACTGGCCAATAAAACACACAAGGATATCCGGTTTACGCTGAAACTGGAAAACATCAACGGAGAAGTTTTTCTGATCAACAGTGATAATTTTCCGGTAGTGAAAAAAGAAGATTACAAAACCTTGCAGTTTTTTGTAAAGCTGAAAAGAGAAGATATCAAAGGATGGAAAACTCCTTTAACAATCGGGTTGTATGATTCAACAGGCAGGATCAAAACCATTACCGCAAATTTTGTAGGACCTGAAGTGTACAATTAAAAATTGGATTATGAAATTTAACTGGGGATATAAGATCGTTGCTTTTTATGTGGTGTTCGTCATCGGCATTATGGTACTGGTATTCAGTTCTGCCTCACAAAAAGTTGACCTCGTTTCTAATGATTATTATGAACAGGAACTGAAGTATCAGCAAAGGATCAATGCTAAAACCAATTCAAGCGGATTGTCGTCGCAACTGATCGTTTCCAATGCAGGAGAGAATGTTCATATTGTTTTACCGGAAGAGATGAAAAGAAAACAGGTGGAAGCCAGTATCCTGATGTATTGCCCTTCTGATAACGCAAAAGATCATGCCTTACAATTATCCACTTCAGGTGCTGCACTGGATTTTAAAATGCCTGCAGGAACAAAAGGATTATTTATAGCAAAGATCAACTGGGATGCAGAAGGCAAACATTATTATGGGGAACATAAAATAACATTTTAAATGATCGCATTATTTGCAGCATTTGTTCTGGGTGCTATGGGAAGTTTCCATTGTGTAGGCATGTGTGGCCCGCTGGCACTCTCATTGCCGTTTGCAAATAATTCATTTTCCTCATTATTTACGGGCAGCCTTTTATACAATGTAGGAAGAATCACAACGTATGGTTTGCTGGGAGCTTTGATAGGCGGAATTGGTTTAACAGCAGCCACTTTCGGAGTTCAGCAATGGTTATCCATACTCTTAGGATCCGTGATATTGAGTGCATTGCTGATCAGAAAAAGAAGATTATCAGGCACACAACATTTTCCTTTGTATGATGTTATCAGGAAGCAATTAGGGAAATTATACAACAGGAGAACCTATACCAGTTTTTATTTCATCGGTGTTTTGAATGGTTTCTTACCATGCGGCCTGGTTTACATTGCCATGGCCGGATCTGCATCCATGCACAGTTACCTGCAAAGTGCCGCTTTCATGATGGCATTTGGTGTGGGTACTTTGCCACTGATGTGGTCATTGTTATTTTTTAGTAATGTGATCAGTATACAGGTCAGGAACAGGATCAGGAGATTTTATCCGTATATGATGGGGCTGATGGCCTGCCTGCTCATCATCCGCGGATTAGGTCTCGGCATTCCATATATAAGCCCGGTATGGCACGGGCAGGAGAATGTGGTGAGCTGTCATGAGTAAAAACAGTTTTTCGGCTGATTTCAATCTTATTAAAAAAAACAAGAAAGAATTATTTTTAAATAGTGAAACAAAGCGAGAAAATAATAATTCCCACCGACAAATACATGTTGCATGAGAATGATGCATGGGAGCGTTCGCTGGATTTTCTTCTGATGGAAAATGCATATCTCAAAACACGTTTATCAGAAGCTGTGGATGCCGTGGTTGATAAAACTTTACTGGATGAGGCCGAGCAGTATCATACGTTTTTTTTAAAGAATGATGAAACATTCAAAAATATACTGAGCCAGGTAAAAATGCAGAAAATGCTGCTGAATAAAATGAAATTATCAACCAATGATCTCAATGACCTCAACTTTACAAAAAATCAATCGGCTATTCGTTTGGAAATGGAAAATACGGAAGAAGAATTTCAGCAACTGAAAAGACAATTCAATCATTTTATTGCCAATGCTTAATTAAGCATATCCGTTAACTTCTTTTCATTGAGCACGGTTATTTTACTGCCGTGTATCTCCACTAATTTTTCTGTTTTAAAATCACCCAGAGTTCTGATGAGTGATTCAGTGGCTGTTCCTGCGATATTAGCCAGGTCTTCTCTCGAGATCTGCATACTGAATGCCGTTTCCGTATCCTTATTATATTTTTTCAATAAAGATATAAGTGCATTGGCCACACGTTTACGAAGAGAATTGTAAGCAATATTCAGCAACTGCTGCTCTTTTTCTGAAATATTATTGGCCAGAAGTTTAATGAATTTTGCATTGGCTTCCCGGTTATTCTGTAACAGGCTTTCAAATTCTTTCATGGGAATGTCTACTACAATAGTTTCATCAAGCGATTCAGCGGTTTCTTTATAAGTAGTGCCTTCCAGTAATGCGGTGTATCCAAAAAAGTCGCCATCTGAATATAAACCGGTAGTAAGGTCTTTACCATCTTCATTGGTAACGAAAGTTTTTATCTTGCCTTGTTTGATATAATACAAATTATATGGATGATTTCCTTCATGATAAATCACCTGTTTTTTTCTGTACACATTTTCCTGCCTGTTCTCAGTGATATTGTGTAATGTGTTTTTTGCTCCGAAATCATTGAGCATTTCCTGCATACCTTCCGCATCCGGCTGATAATCCTTTTTTAAAAGATCTACTTTCTTTAAACGGCTTTCAATGGCATTCAGCAATTCTATGTCTGTAAAAGGTTTGGTTATATAATCATCTGCTCCCATTTCCATTCCTTTTCTGAAATCGCTTCTTTCTGATTTTGCAGTCAGAAATATGAATGGTATACCGGAAAGTTTTTCATTTTTATTGATAAGATGTAATACGCCATATCCATCCAGCACCGGCATCATCACATCACAGATTATAATGTCTGGTTTCTTTTCAAGTGCTTTTTCAATACCTATTTTCCCGTTCTCAGCAGTGCTTACCTGATAATTGGCGAGTTCCAGAATTTCTGCAGTGTTTTCGCGGATATCAATATTGTCTTCAATTAAAAGTATATGATGCTTCATAACAATTCAGTTTTATTGAGCGGGTAATTTTATATTAAAAGTAGTGCCTTCCTCCAGTTTACTTTCCCATAATATTTTTCCCTCCAGTAATTCTACATATTTGGCAACAATGTGTAAACCCAATCCTGTTCCCTGGATATTGACCGCATTTTTTGCCCTGAAGAAACGTTCAAATAAATGTTGCTGGTCTTCTTCAGAAATCCCGATTCCATTATCGCGGATAATGATCGAGATCTCATCCATTCCTGTTTCACTGTTTATATGAATATTCCCGTTCTCTGCAGTGAATTTAATGGCATTCGATAATAGATTAAGAATGATGTTTTTCACGAGCGACGGATCCGTACTGCACCATTCATGACCTGTATGTTCATAAGTGAAAATACGGGAAGAATTACACATGGACTGCATTTCGGCAATGGTAGCCGTTATCAGATCCTTTACATTGAAAGCTATTATGTTGGTGACGATTTTTCCGTCTTCAATTTTCCCGATCGATAAAAATTCATTCAGTATTCCGGTAAGGTTATTTACAGAACTTTTGATACGGTTGATATGGTTATTTCTTTTTTCCTGTTCTTCTGTTTCTGTATATTTAGCGAGGAGAGAAGCCGATGATAAAATAGTGCTCAATGGCGTTCTGAATTCATGTGATGCCATAGATACAAACCTGCTCTTAAGATCACTCAGGTCTTTCTCTTTGCTTAAGGCCTGTGTAAGTTCATCCCGGGAAGCACTGAGTTGTTCCATCGTTTCCTGTAACTGTAATGTTCTTTCCGTAACTTTTCTTTCCAGTTCATTGTTCAGCTGTTCTATACGAAGATTTACCGCTGCGAGTTGTTCTTTCTGAACCTTTACATCATTTTCACTCTGTTTTCTTTTAGTGATGTCGATAATGAAGGCAATGTTATATTCGCCTTCATTGGTACTGTAATTGCTCAGGCTGATCTCCACCGGAAATTCTGTTCCGTTTTTTTTAACAGCAAAAAGATCACGGCCAGTACCCATGGCTCTTGGCTCAGGATGCCTGCTGTAATGCTCTCTGTAAGTTGAATGATTCGTATGATAACGGGCAGGAATTAATCTTTCAATAGGCTCACCAATAAGCTCTTCTGATGATGCATATTCAAACTGTTGGAGCAGGCAGGTATTTACCATTTCAATCAGCCCTTTTTCGTTGGCTACTAAAATACCAAGCGAAGCATGTTGAAATAAAGCTTCAAACTTTTCTTTCGCTCTGATAATTTCCGCGTTCAGGTGTATCACAACGTAAAAATACAACTGATAATTTAAAGCGCAGTTTATCTAAGCAATCTTTTTATCTATGAAATACATATCAATTTCTCCAATATTCTTCGCAAATATCTTTCCCCTGTAAGAACATTCATATTCATGCTTAATCAGATCATACATGGCGGCAGAGATATTCACTTTTCCCGGTTCTCCATTGCTTTCCATACGGCTGGCAATATTCACTGTTCCACCCCATATATCATAAGCATATTT
>JANNZE010000068.1:0-1592 GCA_031410455.1 Chitinophagaceae bacterium
TGAAGATGGAACTTCCAATTTATTGCTCATGAAAAACAAAAAAAAGAAGTCATGAAATTTGCCTGGTTCGCTTTATTAATATGTATGTCTTCGGCTGTATTTGGTCAGGACAGCCTGCAGGCGAGGATCGTACTGATCGGAGATGCAGGTGAACTTACGAAAGGCCGTCATCCGGTGGTGAATGCAGCCCGTAAAATAATTCCGATGGATGCTAAAACAACTGTAATCTATCTTGGAGATAATTTATACAAATCTGGATTGCCGGATGATGCATTGCCTACCTATGCCATAGCAAAAGCCCCTTTGGATTCGCAGATACGCATTGCTGCAGGAAAGCCAGTGAAAGTTTATTTCATTCCCGGCAATCACGATTGGGCAAATGGAGGTGTGAATGGCTATGAATCTATATTAAGGGTTCAGTCTTATATAGATGTATTAAGTGATAAAATGGTGGCGATGTTGCCGCGTGACGGATGTGCAGGACCGGTTGAGATAAAAATCAATAAGGATGTTACGCTCATTTCTATGGACAGCCAGTGGTGGCTGCAGGAATATGATCGTCCGGGAATTGAATCAGATTGTCCTTTTAAAACCAAAGATGAGATCATTACAGAACTGGAAGAAATACTTAATAAAAATGCTGATAAAATAATTTTACTGGCCACCCATCATCCATTTAAAAGTTATGGACCGCATGGTGGATACTTTACACTCAAACAACATTTATTTCCATTTACGGATGCGATTCCCGGCTTATATTTTCCTTTGCCACTGATCGGATCTGTTTATCCTCTTACAAGAGCTGTATTTGGAACATCGCAGGATTTAAAACATCCATTATACCAGGAATTGATCAACAGGGTGGATGCAGTGGTGAAAGGAAGAAATAATATCATTCATGTATCAGGCCATGAACATGCATTGCAACTCATTCAGGATAGCGGACAACATTATATTGTTTCCGGCAGCGGATGCAAAACCACCCGTGTTTCTAAAGGAAAAAATTCCTTATACCATTCTCCTGAAACGGGATTTGCCGTTCTTAATATTTCAAAAAATAAACATGTTGACATTGTTTTTTATGAAGTGAATGGTGATTCAATCAAAACAGCCTATAACGGAAAAGTGCTCGATTTTCAACCTTTGCCGATCCTTCCTCCCGATACTGTCCGCAAAGCTGAATATGCTTTCAAGGATCATGTGGTGATCTCTGCATCTGACCGATATAAAAAAAGTTCATGGGCCAAAAGACTGGTCTTTGGCAAGAATTACCGGAAAGAATGGAGCCAGCCGATAACGCTTAAGGTTTTCAATATACAGAAAGAGAAAGGCGGTTTAAAAATCAAAAGTTTAGGTGGTGGCAAGCAAACAAAATCTTTGCGTCTTACTGATAAAGACGGACATGAGTGGACGTTGCGGACTGTAGATAAAGATCCTGAAAAAGCATTACCGGAAAATTTACGTGGCACACTGGCGCAATCTATCGTACAGGACATGATCTCTGCCAGCCACCCTTATGCTCCACTGGTAATACCAGATCTGTCTCGTGCAGCAAATATTCCAACTTCTGATCCTGAATTCTTTTTTGTTCC
>JANNZE010000069.1:0-3154 GCA_031410455.1 Chitinophagaceae bacterium
ACCAGTAATCGCCGCACTTGTAAGGCTTTATTAAAATACGCATCATAAAATCCCGCACTCAGAACAAAAGAACCCAGCATGATCCTTCGCTTAACTTCTGCACCAAAACCTTCGGAGCGGTTATTACAATAAAAATCAAAAATGTTCTCTGCTTTTTCTGATGACTGATGACCATATCTTATACCGTCATATCTTGATAAATTACTGCTGGCTTCCGCGGTGGTAAGCACATAATAGGCAGGAACGATGTATTCGAACAGATCAAATTCAACTGGTTCTACAACATGTCCTTTGCTGATCAATTCCGTTTTTTTAAGTTTAAAGGCTGTTCTGATTTCCGGGTCCAGGGCCGGATGTTCTATCATCTGCCGGTAATAGGCAAATGAATATTTTTCTTTGTCAGAAGCTGGAGCTATGGAAGATTGATGCATCGTACTGTCCTTTACATCTGTTTTAGCCATGATCTCAGTAAGTAACTGAATGTCGGATACCGTTTTACCAAAAATACCGATCTGGTCAAATGAAGATGCATAAGCAATCAAACCATATCTTGAAAAAGTTCCGTAACCCGGTTTAAAGCCGATGATACCACAAAAGTCTGCGGGCTGTCTTACCGAACCACCGGTATCACTTCCCAGGCTTAGCATACATAATCCTGCCTGAACAGCAACCGCACTGCCACCGGACGATCCGCCCGGCACACGCGTATGATCCTGTGCATTGAGCACTTTTCCATAATAGGAATTCTCATTGCTGCTGCCCATGGCAAACTCATCACAATTGGTATTGCCGATGATAATTGCATCTTCTTCCAACAGGTATTCTAAAACAGTAGCTGTATACAGTGATTGAAAGTTCTGAAGCATTCCGGATGATGCGCTAACCCGATGGTCTTTAAAACAGATCACATCTTTGATGGCGATCACCACGCCATGTAATTTTTTTAAAGGCAGTCCTTTTTTACGTTCATCATCAAGCCTTGCTGCATTTTGCAAAGCTTCTGTATCATATACCTCCACAAAAGCATTCAGCAAAGATGCAGAGCGGATCCGGGATAGATAATAGTCTACAGCAGAAACGCAATTCGTTTCATTTTGCAAAAGCTGGTGGTGGTATGTAGGGATATCTGTAAAAGAAAACATGAATGCCGCTAAGATAAGAAAGCCGGAGTATACATCATATAAATGTATATTCCGGCTTACAGAAAATATAAAAATCAATTATGAACGAACTTCCTGCTTTACCTCTTTTTCTTTCATTCCTTCTTCAATCTCACTTTTCACATTAGTTTTAGCATCATTGAATTCGCGGATACCACGACCTACTCCTCTCATTAATTCCGGGATTTTTTTACCGCCAAATAATAACAAGGCGATCAGAATGATGAAGATCCATTCGCTTCCGCCCGGCATTGAAAGAAGCAGTGCATTAAGTATAGTTAACATGATAATTATTTTGAGTTGTAAAGATATACGATTTTTTTCGGCGTACGGTTTCGCAATTCAATTATATTGTTAAGTACTTGAAAATTATCGGATAGACCGGCCACAGCGTGCTTTGCCGTTGGCAGCCTGGTAAGGAGTTATGCTCCTGGAGCAGGAGTACAGAAATAAGGTGAAGGCAATTACAATGCAGGCCATTAATACTTTTCTCATGGTTAATATGTTTATTTGTTGTAAGAGGTGAGGTTTTCAGGGCCTGTTTGTTCAACTAAAATAATATCCGGATTTGAGAAAAGCAAATAAGTGCATAAAAAAAGCGGAAACATGTTCCGCTTTTCTGAAATATGGTAAGTTTTTAACCTTTTTTCTTTGTTTTGGTACCCACCGCCATACGTTTTTCCTTAATACGTGCGCTCTTACCGCTTCTTTCACGAAGGAAATACAATTTAGCACGTCTTACACGGCCAACTTTGTTTAAAACGATGCTTTCGATGTTTGGTGAAAATACCGGAAACAGTCTTTCAACACCTACACCATCACTGATCTTTCTTACAGTGAATGAAGCAGTTGCTCCGCTTCCTTGTCTTTTGATAACATCACCCTTAAAGCTCTGTATACGTTCTTTATTACCTTCCTGGATCTTATAGTTCACAGTAACATTATCTCCAGCTTTGAAGTTTGGAAGTTGTTGCTTGGTGGTCAGTTGCTCATGAACAAAATCAATTGCGTTCATATCTTTAATTTTTTAGCGTTCCTATTTTTCGGACGGCAAAGGTAAGGAAAAACAAATAACATCCATCCGTATCTTAAAATCTTTTTCTGTTATCGTGCAATATTTACGGCTCTTTTCTCGCGGATCACGGTCACTTTGATCTGTCCCGGGAATGTCATCTCCGTCTGGATCTTCTGGGCAATCTCAAAACTTAAACGATCGCTGTCACCATCACTTACTTTATCTGCCTCTACTATAACCCTTAATTCCCTTCCGGCCTGGATAGCATATGCTTTTTCAACACCCTGGTATGCCTGTGCAAGATTTTCCAGGTCTTTGATTCGTTGAATATATTGTTGCATAATTTCCCTTCTTGCCCCGGGCCTTGCTCCGCTGATGGCATCGCATGCCTGTACAATGGGAGAAATTACATACTGCATTTCCATTTCATCGTGGTGAGCTCCGATAGCGTTTACTACGGCAGGATTTTCACCATATTTTTCGGCCAGTTTTGCACCTAACAATGCATGGCTTAATTCTGTTTCTTCGTCCGGCACTTTACCAATGTCATGCAGCAATCCGGCACGTTTGGCCAATTTAGGATTCATGCCCAATTCTGCCGCCATGATAGAACATAAATTAGCAGTCTCGCGGCTGTGCATTAACAGATTTTGGCCATAAGATGAACGGAAGCGCATCCGGCCTACCATTCTTACCAATTCTTTGTGAAGACCGTGTACGCCCAATTCCATAGCTGTACGTTCGCCGATTTCCATTACCTGGTCGTCTAACTGTTTTTTAGTCTTTTCCACCACTTCCTCAATGCGGGCGGGATGAATACGCCCATCAGCTACCAAACGCTGTAATGATAAACGGGCTATTTCTCTCCGCAACGGATCAAAAGAAGATAAAACGATCGCCTCAGGTGTATCATCAACAATCAAATCTACACCTGTAGCAGCTTCTATAGCCCTGATGTTACGGCCTTCCCTGCCAATGA